>JAUVVS010000056.1 GCA_030604545.1 Deltaproteobacteria bacterium
ATGATGGTCTCGTAAAAAGTAGAAAATCGTCTTTTTACTTGGTTTTAAGTTTTAGGTGTTAGGTTTTAAGTGCCTAATTTAAATACTAAAAAATATCTTAAACCTTAACACTTTAAACCTAAAACTTGATGAATTCGACTTTTTACGAATTCATCAATAAATGTATTGCGAAAGATCGAGAGGCTAACCCTGAACGGTGAACTCTGAACCTATGAACGCCTATATTTTTCCCAAGTTTCTTTGTGTTTTCTTGACAATCAATTTTATTTAGAATAAGAATGCTGTGATTTTTTAATTTAGTGCCAGATTGCTAGTTGGTCATTCAATGGGAATTCAGTAGAAATTCAATGGAAATTCGATAGTGATGAATTCGCCAAAAATCGAATTCATTCCCGCCTTGCGGGATTTGGTGTTTAGTATTTTGTGCTTTGTTTGAAATATATGCGGATATACTAGTGCTCTGTTCCGAAAGTTATTTCCTTAAAACAGGCAATTTAAGTTGCCTTTAAATTGATATGGAATTTTTTCGTAATCATAATCTTACTCATAATCGTAATCAAATAGGTCTAATGTTTAAGATTATGATTAAGATTATGATTAAGATTAAGAGGTGCTTGAGGGTGTCATAACCAAACACTAAACACCAAATACAAAATACTCTCGTATAAAAGTATATTTAATTAAGAAAGGAGATTCAAAATGTCAGCAAAGCTAATAAAAGGAACAGAAGTCCGCGAGGAGATTCTTGAAGAAATTTCAGCCGAAGTAGCCCAGATTAAAGAAAAACATGGTATTGTACCAGGGCTTGTTACTATTTTGGTAGGCGAAAACCCTGCTTCCATATCCTACGTAACCCTAAAGATAAAAACCGCTAACCAGCTTGGCTTCAAAGAGATTCAGGACAGCCAGTCGGAAGATATTTCTGAGGAAGATCTTCTGGCCCTTATTGATAAATATAACAAGGATGATTCAATCCATGGTATCCTTGTTCAGCTGCCGCTTCCAAAGCATATTAATGAAAAAAAAGTTCTAAATACCATAGATCCAGACAAGGATGTAGATGGATTTCACCCTGTAAATGTTGGACGCCTTATGATTGGAGGATCTGAAGTGAGGTTTCCCCCATGTACACCTGCAGGAATACAGGAATTGATAGTCCGTTCAGGTATTGATACAAGCGGAGCTGAAGTGGTTGTTGTAGGTCGTTCCAATATAGTGGGAAAACCAATAGCAAACATGATGCTTCAAAAAGCGGATGGTGCAAATTCAACCGTGACCGTCGTTCATACACGAACAAAAGACTTGGCCTCGCATTG
Source organism: Deltaproteobacteria bacterium (assembly GCA_030604545.1). GTDB lineage: Bacteria > Desulfobacterota > Desulfobacteria > Desulfobacterales > JAUVVS01 > JAUVVS01. The sequence continues at coordinate 1,317 of JAUVVS010000056.1, forward strand.
TAAACGCGCAGATATTCTGATCGTTGCAGCCGGTGTTCCGGATCTTGTAAAGCCTGAATGGATAAAACCTGGTGCATGTGTAATTGATGTTGGAGTCAACAGGGTGGGAGAGAAAATCAGTGAAAAGACCGGAAAAAAGATTGCAATCTTAAAGGGTGACGTAGATTTTGATAAAGCAAAGGAGATTGCAGGATTTATTACACCCGTACCAGGGGGCGTTGGTCCCATGACCATCACCATGCTTATGAAAAACACCCTTAAATCATTGAAGTTCAAATTAGGAATTGCATAGAAATAGGTATTCGATACTAATGGGAAAATAGATTAATGGAGTAAAGAAAGTTTTAAGGCAAAGTGATGGATTTCCGTTTTTAAATAAATAATAGTATTCACTACTTGACAGCCTCATATAATTTATGATATTATGATACGGAAATTTTGACTTTGCCTGCCTTAATTATGTAGAATATTGATATAATTACTTAAACTGAAAATATCTCTGTCACAGCTAACTAACAATACTGTAAGATGTCGAATCCATAATGTAACGATTAGTTGAATTTTATGCGAAAAAAAATCACTTTTTTTGTATTAAGCACTACAAGATCTTCAATTAAACAGGTTACTGTTTCTAAGGTATTTTTACGTATTTTAAGCCTTTTTCTTGTTTCGTGTCTGATATATATAGGGTTTATTATCTACGATTTCAATAATTTTCAACAAACTAAAGTAGATAGCAACAATTTTCAAAAGAAAATTTCATATCAACAAGAAGAGATCGCCGACCAACGCAAGCAGATTCAAAAGTTTGCAAGCGAAATCAATATGCTAAAGTCAAAGCTGTTGATATTAAATGATTTTGAGAAAAAGATACGAATTGTTGCGAATATTGAAAAAACCGATAAAGAGGAGAGTCTTTTTGGTATTGGTGGTTCCAAACCTGAAGATCTTGATACAAAAGTTCAACTTACAAAAAAACATAATAGCCTTGTTCGCGAAATGCACGGACAGGTTAAACAGCTTAGTCTGGCATCGACGAATCAGAAAGAAGGGTTTGAATCCCTCTTGAAATATCTTGAAGATCAACGGAACCTTCTGGCCTGTACTCCTACAATCCGACCGACGAAAGGCTGGATATCATCCAGATTTGGATACCGCATATCCCCATTTACCGGCAGGCGTGAGTTTCATAAAGGATTGGATATTGCTAATCATAAAGGGACACCCATTATCGCTCCGGCTGATGGTGTTGTTGCATTTATTGGGAAAAAAGGATTGCTTGGCAAAATGATCACGATTGATCACGGCCATGGAATGGTTACCCGCTACGGCCATATACAAAAGGCAATGAAAAAGCAAGGTGAGGCGGTGAAGAGATGGGACACCATTGCGTTGATGGGTAATAGCGGACGAAGCACAGGTCCCCATGTCCATTATGAGGTTCTTCTTAACGGTGTTCAGGTAAATCCTGTCAGGTACATACTTAACTAAATCGTTTTAAATTCACATTCTTTATTTTTCCCCCCTCTTCCTTCCCTCATCATACTCTTAGAGACCTTTTTTTTACACACCCCTACTCGTAATCTTAATCGTAATCCTAATCATAATCAGCTTGATTACGATTAAGAGTAAGATTATAATTACGATAAGGGAATAATATGATCACTGAAAACGGATAACTTAAAATAAAAAGTGTAAACTAAAAATGTAGGATGCCTAAATTGTTTAATTTATATTTTGAATCAGGGGGATAAGTTTTTAAATGGTATTTAATCTTTTAATGAAAGTTTTTGGTAGTAAAAACGAAAGGGAATTGAGAAAGCTTCAACCAGCCGTTGAGGCCATAAATAGCCTTGAGCAAAAAATGCATGCAATGAGCGACGAACAGATTAAGGCTCAGAATCATTTATTTAAAGAAAGATTTGAAAAGGGTGAATCCCTTGAAGATATTCTCCCAGAAGCTTTTGCAACGGTAAGAGAAGCATCGGTACGTACTCTCAATATGCGGCATTTTGATGTCCAGCTTATCGGCGGGATTGTTCTTCATCAGGGCAAGATTGCTGAAATGAAGACGGGTGAAGGGAAGACGCTGGCTGCTACTCTTCCTGCATATTTGAACGCAATACAAGGTAAGGGCGTGCATATTATTACGGTGAATGATTACCTTGCAAAACGTGACACAGAATGGATGGGGAACATTTATAATTTCCTTGGCATTTCTGTTGGGACCATATTGCATGGCTTGGACGATGATGAGCGTAAAAAGGCATACGGTGCCGATATTGCATACGGAACAAATAATGAATTCGGCTTCGATTATTTAAGGGACAATATGAAGTTTTACAAAGACTCAATTGTCCAGGGTGAGCTTAACTTTGCTATTGTGGATGAGGTTGATAGTATATTAGTTGATGAAGCAAGAACCCCGCTAATAATTTCAGGCCCCGCTGAAAAATCGACCAACTTATACTATAAAGTTAATAGTATCATTCCAGACCTTGTCCGAGACAAAGATTTTACAATAGATGAAAAGGCGCACACGGCAGTGCTAACCGAGGGAGGGGTCGCAAAAGCTGAAAACATATTAAAAGTCGATAATTTATACGATCCAAAATATATTGAACTTCTACACCATATCAATCAGGCCCTCAAAGCGCATACACTTTTCAAACGCGATGTTGACTATATTGTCAAGAGTGGGAATGTTATAATCGTTGATGAATTTACCGGTCGCCTAATGCCTGGGCGACGTTACAGTGAGGGGTTACACCAGGCTCTTGAAGCTAAGGAAAATGTTAAGATAGAAAATGAAAACCAGACTCTTGCCACTATTACCTTTCAGAACTATTTTCGAATGTATAACAAGCTTGCCGGCATGACCGGTACAGCCGATACCGAAGCAGCTGAATTCAAAAAAATATATGACCTTGACGTAATAGTTATTCCAACAGATCAACCCATGATCAGGAACGACAACCCGGATGTTATCTATAAGACTAAAAGAGAAAAATATGAAGCAGTTCTAAATGAGATAGAAGAATTGCATAAAAAAGGGCAACCTGTCTTGGTTGGAACAATTTCAATTGATGTTTCAGAGAGTTTTAGTAAAAAACTGAAAAGGAGGGGCATCCAACATTCGGTGCTGAATGCAAAAAACCATCAAAAAGAGGCTGAAATTATTGCAATGGCCGGCCAGGAAGGAGCTGTGACCATTTCTACAAATATGGCTGGTCGAGGTACCGACATTGTGCTTGGTGATGGCGTGACTGAAAGAGGGGGACTTCACATAATAGGAACCGAAAGACATGAAAGCCGGCGAATCGATAATCAGCTTAGGGGCCGATCAGGCCGACAAGGTGATCTGGGATCATCCCGTTTCTATCTTGCCCTGGAGGACGACCTCCTGAGGATATTTGGAGGAGAAAGAATAACAGGGATTATGGAAAAACTGGGAATGGAAGAGGGTGAGCCCATTGAACACAATCTGATAAGCAGGGCTATAGAAAATGCCCAGGGAAAAGTTGAAGGACACAATTTTGATATTAGAAAACAGCTTCTCGAATATGATGATGTTATGAACCAGCAAAGAGAGGTTATATATAGACAGCGCCGTGAAGCACTGGCTGGAAAAGATCTAAAAGAATCAATTGAGGATATGATCAGCGAAAAAGCTGAGGAGATCGCCGAATTTTTTGCCGATGAAAAAACCCTCCCTGAAGAATGGGATATAAAAGGGCTTAAGGAGGCGGTGTTCAAGCAATTTAATTTTCGTCCGAGTACCTTCGATAATGATACATTGGACGGGTTAACCAAAGACGGATTGGCCCGGCTGATTTCTGATTCTGCCAAAGAAGTATATAATGAAAAAGAGGGTATGATAGGAGCAGAAGAATTCAGGAATCTGGAACGTATTGTGATGCTTCAGACTGTTGACAATCTATGGAAGGACCACCTTCTTAGCATGGATCACTTAAAAGAGGGAATAGGTCTCAGGGGCTATGCTCAACAGAACCCATTGATTGTTTATAAAAAAGAAGGTTTTGAAATGTTTCAGGATATGATCTCCAGAGTCAAAAAAGAGACTCTTGGGATTTTGTTCAGAATTCAGATTACCGAACCTGATAAGATCGATGATTTAAGGCAACCAAAGGAACAGAAACTCTTATTTTCCGGTGGAGATAATACCGAAACAACAGGTAAAAAGCCTGTCAAAAGAACCGGGAAAAAGGTAGGTAGAAATGCCCCCTGCCCCTGCGGAAGCGGGAAAAAGTATAAGAAATGTTGTGGTAAATGAGTTGCGGGTTTAAAATTTAATTGCATTTGAAGCGGCCATGTTTTCAAACAAAGAAATTGAGACTGACATTTGAATTAGGGTTGATTTTCATTCAAATAAGCTTTACAATTATTATATGATACCAAATGACAATGAACGATATCAAAACTGAAACCAAAGAAAAAGTAAAATCGAAAACCCGAGATGAAGTTACCGAACCTCCTATGTATAAGGTATTGCTTCTTAATGATGATTATACCACAATGGAATTCGTTGTAGAAGTACTTATCTTTGTTTTTAATAAATCGACGGAAGAAGCAGTAAATATTATGCTGAATGTCCACAGAAAAGGGATTGGAATATGTGGTATTTATATATATGAAGTAGCAGAATCCAAGGTGGGGAAAGTTTATGCTTTAGCCCGAGAAAACAATTTTCCTTTAAAATGCAGCATGGAGAAAGAGTAGAACAATGATTAGTAAAGATCTAAGTACAACATTAGGCTTTGCGGTTAGCGTAGCTCAAAAAAGTCGCCATGAGTATGTCTGTATCGAACACGTACTATATGCCATACTGCACGACAGCACCGGATCAGAGATTATCGAAAACTGCGGGGGAAATATCCAAAACTTTAAAAACGTTCTTAAGAATTTTTTCAATGAACGTTTAGAAAGGGTTCCTGTGGGGAGCGAATATGTGCTTCAGCAAACCATCGGCTTTCAAAGAGTGATCCAGAGGGCGGTTAATCATGCTCGTTCTGCTGAAAAACATGAGGTTGCCGTTGGTGACTTGCTCGCATCCATTTTTGAGGAAAAGGATTCTCACGCTGCGTTTTTTCTGAGTTCAGAAGGGATTACCCGACTTGATGTTTTGGGCTACATTTCACACGGCTCTTCCAGGCTTCCTTTTAAAGAAGGATCGGGTGGATTTGCGAAAACAGATAGCGAAAGGAAAAAGAAGAGGGTAAATCCGCTTGAAGTTTTCACAATCGACCTTGTCAAAATTGCCGGCGAGGGAAAGCTGGATCCGCTAATCGGTCGCGAACTTGAGATGGAACGAACAATGCAGGTTCTTTGCCGAAGGCGTAAAAATAATCCGGTTTTTGTTGGAGATCCCGGGGTGGGGAAGACCGCGCTGGCCGAGGGATTGGCTATTAAGATACATGATGGAACCGCTCCTGATATACTCAAAGATATTTGTATTTTTTCACTTGATCTTGGGGCGCTTTTAGCCGGCACCAAATTTCGGGGAGATTTTGAGCAACGTTTAAAAGGGGTTATTGCAGCTCTGAAAAAGAAGAAAGATGCAATATTATTTATTGATGAAATTCATACGATTGTAGGAGCAGGAGCGACAAGCAGCGGGTCTATGGATGCATCAAATATATTGAAACCTGCCCTTTCAACAGGTGATATTCGCTGTATTGGAGCAACCACCCATGAAGAATACAAGAATCATTTTGAAAAAGATCGTGCCTTGTCGCGCCGCTTTGAGAAGATAGAAATTACAGAACCGAATGCTTTAGAATCTTATAAAATATTAAAAGGGGTTAGATCCCGGTATGAAGAGCATCACGGCATTGTTTTTACAGACCCTGCACTTAAAACTGCTGCTGAACTATCGGATAAATATATCAATGATCGCTATCTTCCTGATAAGGCCATAGATGTGATAGACGAGGCCGGGGCTTTTGTCAGGCTTTCCGGTTCTTCCAGAAGAAAGAATATACACCCCTCGGATATAGAAAAAATAGTAGCAAAGATGGCCAAAATACCGACTAGAAGTGTATCAATATCTGATAGAACAAGATTGGAGAGCCTTGAAGAAAGGATAAAAGAAACGGTTTTCGGACAGGACGACGCCATTAAATCCCTCGTCACATCTATAAAGCGATCTCGTGCCGGTCTTGGAACGCCGGAAAAGCCGATAGGTTCGTTTCTGTTTTCAGGTCCTACCGGTGTTGGGAAGACAGAAGTTGCCAGGCAGGTTTCATCGAATCTCGGTGTTCAGTTTATCCGTTTTGATATGAGTGAATACATGGAAAAGCATGCTGTGGCGCGTCTCATAGGTGCACCTCCCGGCTATATCGGTTTTGATCAAGGAGGACTTCTTACGGACGGTATCAGAAAGAATCCATACAGTGTGCTTCTTCTTGATGAACTAGAAAAAGCTCATCCGGATCTGTTCAATATCTTACTCCAGGTTATGGATCATGCAACTCTGACCGATAATAATGGGAAACAGGCGGATTTTAGAAACGTTATTATTATAATGACTTCAAATGCCGGAACAAGAGAAATGAGCACTCAGACAATCGGCTTTGGTGTTGACCAATATGATACTGGAAGCAAAGGGAAAAAGGCTATTGAAAAGTTTTTCAACCCTGAATTCAGAAATCGCCTTGACGGCATTATTACCTTCAATTCCCTGAATGTTGAAATAATGGAAAAGGTAACGGACAAGTTTATGGCGGAGCTTAAAGAACAGCTTGATGTTAAAAAGGTTTTCCTTACCTTCTCTTCCACAGTGCGAAGATGGCTGGCGAAAAGAGGTCATGATCCGCGTTACGGTGCAAGACCGCTTGCCAGGCTAATACAAACGGAAATCAAGGATTTACTCTCAGATCAAATTCTTTTTGGCCGACTTGAAAAGGGAGGCAAGGTTTTCATTGATTTAGAAAAAGATAAGCTGACATTTGAATATACATAATATTTATGAATTCGTAAAAAGACGAATTCATCAAATCAACCAAGTTCATGCCTGTATTCCTTCTATCTGATCAATTGGTCTTTCCTCCAGCCCATCTTGCCCATACTAGCGGTTTGCTGGCAATTGGCGGCGATTTGAGCGCAAAGCGACTTCTACTTGCCTATAAGTTGGGTATATTCCCATGGTTTTCAGATGAAGAGCCTATAATGTGGTGGTCACCCGACCCTCGCCTTGTGTTGTATCCCGGGGAGTTAAAGGTTTCAAAAAGCCTGAAAAAGATAATCAAAAAAAATATAATTCATGTGACGATGGATAGC
>JAUVVS010000219.1 GCA_030604545.1 Deltaproteobacteria bacterium
CCCATATGCGCCTTTCTATTCTTACTGCAAGGGATCGTTATTTTTTCCAAAGGTGAAGACTGAAAACCTTTTTCATTATCTTAATGGCCTGAATGATATCATTTTATTTTTCGGAGATCTGATCTTATGAGCATTGAGTTGGTTACAGTTCTTTTATTTGGCGGTCTTCTTTTTCTTTTATCCATTGGGGTCCCTGTTGTCTTTGCGCTCGGCGGCATCAGCGTGCTAATCACTTTTCTATTAGAGGGTTCCAATGGTTTATATATTGTTGCCACCACGACATACAGACAAATCACAGACCCAGGTCTCATGACCATTCCCCTATTTCTTCTCATGGGGAATTTTTTAATTCATTCAGGTATATCTGATCGTCTTTTTAAGGCATTGAATCACTGGCTTTCGGGCCTGAGAGGGGGACTTGCCATAGTATCTGTCGGCGTATGTGTTGCTCTTGCCATGTGCGGAGGATTCGGTCCCGGTATCCTCACAATGGGGCTGATTGCAGTTCCCGCCATGCTTAAACACTCCTATAATAAATCCTTAGCCCTGGGAAGTGTAATGGCTGGAGGAGTCTTAGGGGAAATTATTCCCCCCAGCATCATCATGATCATTTTTGCCTATATTTCACGAATCTCAATAGGGAGAATTTTCTTTGGAGGGGCTATTCCCGGCTTTATCACTGCCAGCTTATATGTTCTTTATATAATAATAAGATGTCATTTTCAACCCCAGCTGGCACCAAAGGCAGCAGAGGAAACTACATGGAAGATCAGATGGGCTTCGCTAAAGGATATTATCCTACCTTCTTTATTGGTTTTTCTTGTATTGGGATCCATCTTTTTGGGAATCGCAACTCCTACAGAGGCTGCCGGTGTGGGAGCTTTTGGGTCTTTTTTGGTATGCATTATTTATGGAAGACTTACCTGGAAGGTGATTGCAGATTCATGTATTGAAACCATGAAAATCAGCGGTATGGCCTTGTGGATTTTAGTAGCGGCTACCCTTTTCGGAGTCGTCTATATATCTGCAGGAGCCCAGGACATGGTCATGGAAATTGTGGAAAAAGTGCCTGTCAATCGTTGGCTCATATTAGGAGCGATGCAAATCATCCTTCTTATATTTGGTATGTTCATGGATGATTATGCCGTCTTAACCATATGCGCCCCAATTTTTATTCCCATAGCCGTTTTCATAGGTTTCGACCCCATATGGTTTGCTATCATTTTTATACTTAATATGCAGGTAGCTTATCTAACCCCTCCGTTTGGCTGGGCATTAATATTAATGCGAGGAGTTGCACCTCCGGAAATACACACCAAAGATATTTGGCGTTCAATCCCTCCATTTGTTGCAATACAATTACTCGTTTTGATATTGACAATGATATTTCCTCAGCTAGCTCTGTGGCTTCCCGACAAGATGCTTTGATCGGAAGCAGCACCATTCATTTGTACAAAAACCCCTAAAAAAATAAGGAGATCGAATGGATGAATTTATTTATTCCAATGTTGAGAGAGAGATGGAAGTCTATCGATATGATTCCGTAGTCAAAAGCCACTGCAGGATGTGCCATGGTCGAATTCACTTCCCTTTTTTACCTAACTTTAAAGCCGTGCTTTTCTTGCCAATCGGGGCCAAACTTTTTCTCACAATAGTCGGCCAGCCTGTCAAACCATCTCCACCAAAGATTTTTTCCTTTTTCTTTGGCCTCCAAAATATCATTTAAAAACGTTGTAATGTTGACCATTTTTTCCTTGGGCACAAACGATCCCGCCCCTTTTTCATAAGATCTTACTATACTGTCAGGGCTCACCGCATGGGCGGTCAACATTACGCCGATTACATTCTTTTCATTCGCAATTTCCAGGAGTTTATAACCATCAACCCCCATAATATCCAAGATGGCAATATCAAATGGTTGTTGTTCCAGCATTGCTTTAGCTTCTTTAAAGCTTGAAGCCAGTGAAATCTCACACATGGGGAGAAGATCTTCTAATGTTTCCAAGACATCCGGTTCATCATCTACCAGAAGGACTTTTTTGCCCACCAACCGACTATTCGTTGACATTATATTACCCCCCCGATTATAAAAAAATATTAAGGATCTTGGAATTGTAAAGAATTAATTTAAGCATTTATGGGCATGAGTCAAGAGGAATTGATATATACCTTTTTTTTTGACACACAACCTTCTTTTTCCTATTATCCTTTATCGGAAAAGGATAACCAAAATTATAGAAGAGAGGGGAGCATGAACAACAAACCCTTTAAGATTAAGCATTATGAAACTACATCTGTTGGAACATGATCCGGAGGACATCTCACACACAAACATCACCATCTGGGCGGCTAAGAAAGGTTATGAAATAAGCAAGACCGATGTTTTCAACGTGGAGGAACTACCTCGCCCTGCCGACTTTGATTGGTTGATGGTTATGGGTGGATTCCAACACGCCTGGGATGATGAAACCAACCCGTGGTTTATCCCTGAAAAAAAGTTAATATCTGATTCTGTAACCAGTGGAAAGATCATACTGGGAATCTGTCTCGGGGCACAACTCCTGGCTGAGGTTCTGGGTGGTCAGATCTTTCCCAACAAGCACAAGGAAATCGGATGGCATGAAGTCTCTTTGACGCCGGAAGGTAGAGATTCATTTCTTTTTGCGAATGTTCCGAAAAAGTTTGTGACTTTTCACTGGCACAGCGATCACTTTTCATTGCCGCGTCGCTGTGCCCGTTTAGCCTTTAGTGAACCTACCGCCAACCAAGCTTTTATCTGCAACGACTCACCCCTGGTCGGGTTGCAGTTTCATCCAGAGTACACCCGTGATATGGTTAAATTTTATTCTAAGGAATTCGGCAATGAATGGGAGCCAGGACCATTTGTCGCCGGTCAAGATGCAGTGCTGGCCGGGACTGAACTGATCCCGGATACTTATTGGTTGATGGATACATTACTAAACAATATGGACCGTGAATGGGGATATGATTCGAAATTATGCAAAAAGTCATAAAAAGAAATATATCCAAGTATGAAGATGAGATGTTACGCAAAGGCGGGATTAAGTTATTTTTGCATGAGCCCTAAGTTTTCGTATATCACCAACACGGATTGTCACATTTTTTGAATCGAAATATTCTATTAATGGTATTACATATTTACGTGACGCTCCGGTCATTTCCTTGAACTGTGCTGTCGTGATTTCACCGTTAGATTTAAGGAAATCGACAAGTCGGTTCTTTAGATCATTAACGGCTCCGGAATGAAAATAAAGATCTTCTTTTGTCTTGATAAGCAGTCCTTCTTCAACAAGGAGCATTAGGACATCTTTGGCCCTTTTCGCATCTATATTTAGCGTATTGCCTAGTTCCTTGAAATATGGTGGTTGAAGCCTGCTTCTAAGATAGACATCTAATATTTTTTCTCGAATATCAGCCTGATCAACTTCAAGGAGAACTTTGTGTCTTGCAAGTCGGATAGTATCTTCTTCCTGAATAATTTCTTTTTCTTTTATCATTTGGTTGAGCATAAGACTGAAGAGTTTTGGGCTCATTATAGGCGGAATTTTTGATTTGAGCTCTTCTTTTGGCATACCCCCTTTAAGAGGATTTGTCTTGTGGTATTTGTCCAGAAAATCAAATGTTTTTTTCTTTAGTTTTTCAAGACTATTATTATGAATGTAAATCCGTTTTTCCCTGTCAACAAGAATTAAAGCTTTTTTTGAAAGAAGGCCCTCAATTGTATTATGAAGCTGTTTTTCATGAAGATTGGTCATTATTTTAAGGTGAGCAAAGGAAACACCCTTATAGCCGGATTCATGAACGTGATAGGAAATGGTTTCTTCGGCGGAGTTGTAAGCGAGACCTTTTAATCCTTCGATAATTTCCGGCTTAAAGCGCTTATGTTTTTTGGGAATAGGATTCAAGACCTGGCCTCCGCCAATGGTACGCACCGGAGAATAACTTCGTATAACGAATCTGTCATCCTTTACAATAGCCACAGGAGAATCGAGGCGGATCTGAACTACGCTTGTTTCACCCGGAAGAAGTTCCTCTCTGTCTATCAATGTCAGATTTCCAAGCACTTCACTGGTTCCTGTATGAAATCTAACACGTGTACGATTTTTAACAGGTTTTTTATTGCTATCAAGAAAGTGGAACAAAATATCGATCATATAGCTTGGTGCTAGGGCGCTTGGGCTGGATAAAACTTCACCGCGATTCACAGACGCTTTTTCAAGTCCCTGGAAATTTATTGCCGTGCGCATACCGGCCTTTGCCTCACCGACGCTCTGGTTATGGACCTGGATTCCCCGAACTTTTGATGTAATGCAAGAAGGGTAAAGCATTACTGTCTCTCCTACCTCAACACTTCCAGAAATCAGCGTTCCTGTAATAACCGTACCAAACCCTTTCATGCTGAAAACCCTGTCTACAGGTAATCGGAAAAGACTTGAAAGGGAACGGGCGGGTACCGAGCCGGCCAATTCGTCAAGGGTTTTGATAAACTCAGG
>JAUVVS010000177.1 GCA_030604545.1 Deltaproteobacteria bacterium
CTGAAATGGGTACCCTTACCCCTGCGGAGATTGAGGAAGGCGAAAAACTTCTTGAGGAACAAAAAAAGGAAGCCCCGGAAAAGGCTGAAATAGAAGTGGAAAAAGAGCCGGAAGAAGAGGTTGCTGAACCGCCGGAAAAGGAAGAACCAGAACCGCTGAAAGAAGAGATAGAACCGACAAAAGAAGAAGTTGCTGTTGAATCTGAAGAAGAATTCTTCAAAAAGACAGATGCTCCGGAGCGGCCTGTCTTACAAATCTTTGGTCACAAGCTCTTTACAGGCGCACCCGGTACATTTACTCCTATAAAGACTCTGCCTGTATCCAACGACTATGTAATCGGCCCCGGCGACGAAATAAAGATACTCATGTGGGGTCGACTTGATGCCACTTACAGCCTTGAAGTCGACAATGAAGGAATAATTAATTTACCTAAGATCGGCCCATTGACCGTTGCAGGGTTAACCTTTGGGGAGCTCAAGGAACTGATCAGGCGAAAGGCCGAGGCCATTACGGGTGTTAATGTCAGTATTTCCATGGGAAGATTGAGAACTATTCAAGTTTTCGTGTTGGGCGAGGTAAAAACACCGGGCGTTTACACTGTCAGTTCTCTGGCAACCGTCACTAACGCCCTTCTCGCTTCGGGAGGACCGACCGATCTGGGTTCCTTGAGAAAGGTTCAGCTTAAGCGGAAGAAAAAGGTAATTAAGTATATCGATTTGTATAATTTCCTGCTTAAGGGTGATACATCTTCAGATACCCGACTAATGCCAAGTGACGTCATTTTTATTCCGCAGGTCGGCCCCATGGTCTCGGTATCCGGAAATGTGAAAAGACCGGCCATTTATGAATTAAAAAGTAAAAAGAACCTTAAAACAACACTTAAATTGGCCGGTGGTCTGGCGCCAAGAGCATATAATCAGCGTATCCAGATTGAACGCGCATTTGAAAACCGTTTTCAGGTAGTTTTGGATATTCCTTACGAAGAGTTAAAACAAAAGAAAGCTATATCTCTTCAAGATGGTGACTTTATTAATATATTTTCCATACTTCCTTCTCCCGTAAATGCTGTTTATCTCTATGGCAATGTACTTCGCCCGGGTCAGTATGCATACAAACCGGAACTCAGGATCCTTGATATTCTGCCGGATCTGGAAAGCCTGGATATTGATACATACTTTAATTATGCCCTGGTCAAAAGATACCGCTTTGAAGACATGAAAGCAGAACTTATCCCCTTTGATCTTGGCAGACTGATTTTTATCAAAGATGAAACTCATAATATCAAGCTGATGCCCCTGGATGAAGTATATATATTTAATAAACATATGTTTGAAGACAGGGAGTACGCTACTGCCGTGGGCCAGGTCCGCAAACCAGGTCGCTATTTTATCGACGACATGAAGATAAAGGACCTTATCCTGAAGGCCGGTGATTTGGCAGATGAAGCCTATTTGCCCAAGGGGGAGCTTATCAGGATCGACGAAAATCGAATCCAATATACGATCTATTTTGACGTTTCAGCCGCCCTGGCCGATGATCCAAAGCATAATCTTCGTCTCCAGGATGAAGATCGCGTAGTCATCCATTCCATCTGGGAAGATCAATGGAAAGCCTTTGTTACAATCCAGGGAGAAGTAAAAAATGAAGGCAAATTTGTTTTAACAAAAGATATGAATCTTAAAGATTTATTTTTCAAAGCAGGTAGTTTTTCCCGAAACGCTTACATGGAATTGGGACATCTTTACCGTACGGACTGGCGAACCAAGGAAGTGACAATACATACCTTTAGTGTTGGAAAGGCCATGGAAGGAGATCCTGAGCATAACTTGTCATTGAAAGACCTTGATAATGTTGTAGTTCATAATATTCGGGAATATGTGCCCGTTGAAAATGTCAGCATATCCGGAGAGGTGCAAAAGCCGGGAACATATCCTTATGGAACGAACATGTGTGTGAAGGACTTAATTTTAGTAGCCCAGAATATCACGCGGGATGCTTATATGGAATTGGGGCATCTTTACCGGACGGACTGGCGAACCAAGGAAGTGACCATCCATACCTTCAATGTTGAAAAAGCTATGGAAGATGATTCCGAGCATAACATACTCTTGCAAGATCTTGACAAAGTGGTCATACATAGCATTTGGGAATATAGGGAAGAATATACAGTATCAATCAATGGGTTGGTCAACAATCCGGGCGACTATCCTTTTGCCACAAATATGACTATTAATGATCTAATTTTAGTGGCAGGCAATGTAAAGGATGCAGCTTATTTAAATGAGGCTGAACTGACCAGGTTTGATATTGTTGAGGGCAAGAAGGTCGAAACCTCTATTATTATTTTTAATATTCGATTAGCGCAGCAAGGCCATCTTGATCATAACCTGAAATTGCAGCCTCTGGACGTGGTGACGATTAAAGCAATCCCTGAATGGTGGGATAAAAAGAAAACCGTTTTAATTTCAGGAGAAGTCTTTTTCCCGGGGACTTATCAAATCCGCAAAGATGAACACCTTAGCAGTGTTATTGAACGCGCCGGGGGATATACCGACTATGCTTATATGAGAGGCTCTGTCTTTACAAGAGAGATGGTGAGAAGGACCCAGCAAGAGCGGATAAACGAGATGTTGAAAAGAATCGAGCTTGAAGTCGCAAGGCTCTCCTCTGCAGAAGCTCAAGCTGTTCTTTCACCTGAGGATGTTGCTGCACAGAATCAGTTTGTGGCTGCGCAAAAGATGTTGCTTGAGAAGCTAAAGAAAGCCGAAGCTACCGGTCGCATAATTATATCTCTCTTGCCGCTTAACGAGCTAAAAAATAGCTCAAATGACATGATCCTTGAGGATGATGATACACTTTACATCCCAAAGAAACCAACCACAGTACACGTGCTTGGAGCCGTCTACAACCCAACTGCTCTTCTTTATGAAAAAGAACGACCTACTGTAAGATATTACTTGGCGAAGACCGGTGGTCCCACCGAGAATGCCAATGCAAAATATATGTACGTTATAGGTGTCGATGGTACGGTAGTGAGTAAAAGAGACAAATCGTGGTCGGACTTTTCATGGAACAGTGAGGGAAAAAGGTGGGAATTCGGAAAGAAATTTGAAAATACAAAGCTCTATCCGGGCGACGCAGTTCTTGTGCCGGAGAAGATAATCAAACCACGCTATATGAGAGACATAAGGGATATCACTCAGATTCTTTATCAAATAGCCGTTACCGCAGGAGTCACCATCGCTCTATTTTAAGAAGTTCAGATCTCGTTAAGTCGTCGAGTAGTTGAATAGACGATGAGCGAAGCGAACTAACTTGCATCATGAAACATGAATTAAAAACCTCACAAAAGAAGAAAATTATAGAAACGATCTTCTCTTGTTTATACCACCGGCATAAAGAGATTACCATTGCCTATCTTTTCGGTTCTTTTGTCACAGAAAAATTCTTCGCAGATATAGATCTGGGTATTTTGACAAAGATGGAGATGACAAATACCTTGAACTATGAGCTAGAAATTGAATGTAAACTCGAAAAGATTGTTAAATACAAGATTGATGTGCGGGTTATTAACAAAGCGCCAATATCCTTTTGTCAAAATGTTATCCGTTATGGAAAAGTAATTTTAGATAGAGATCCAAACCTTCGGGCAGACTTTGAGGGGAAGATTTTTAAATTGTACTTTGATTTTTCTCGTTTTCGACAACAATACCTGAATGAGGTAATAAATGCCCCTGTTTGATCAAGAAAAAATGATTAAATTGGTCTCTGAACTTAGAAAGAGTGTTGCGCGTCTCAGAGAGCTTTCGAAACTACCCAAGGATCAATTTCTTGGCGATCCGGATAAAATCGGAAGCTCAAAATATCATTTTATTGTCGCCATTGAATCAAGTATTGATATTTGCAATCACCTTATTTCGCGAAATGGTTTTCGGGTATCCGAAGACTATGGCGACACATTTACGGTGATGGGTGAAGTGGGCGCTTTAGATATGGATTTTGCGGATGAACTCAAAAAAATGGCAAAGTTTCGGAAACGCTTGGTTCATCTTTACTGGGAAGTGGATAACTTGCAGTTGCATGAAATAATTCAGAGCCGTCTTGATGATTTTAAAAAATTCCTGGATTCTATTTCCAACTTTCTTGGATGGCATAACCATAAATCATCTTTTTAGACAGGATTATGATTTTGTGATTAACTGGAATAATATCTTGTGTATCCCTGGCCCAGACCTGGATTTGTAAGGCTGTCCTCTACGGTTCCAATTTGAATATATTAATAAGACCAGAGTATGTTCTACGGAAGTCGCGCTAGGGTGGGCCTGTTATCATGTCAAAGATAGTCGAACTATTACGTAAATGGAAATTAGCAAACTTATAAATTCCTTTAAGGAATACTTGTTAAGTAGCGAATTAGAAAGCAATATTGCCAAAATTATTCTATTCGGCAGCTATGCCAAAGGGAGTGCCACACCTGATTCAGATATAGATATCTTGATTTTTGCGACTGATGGAATTGAAGTGGAAAAAGCGATTATGGATAAAACATATGATTTTATGATTGAAAATAATGCTCCTTTGGAAATATTAATTTCAGGTATTGGCGAGCTTTTTCTATATAAGGATTACTTTACTTATAATATAACCCATTATGGACTGGAGATCTATTCCATGGAAAAAGATGCAATCAAAGCAGCAATGTCGAAAGATTTGAAAAATCTGGCAGAAGAATATTTTGAATCAGCGAAGGAGGTTTTTGCATTAAATCGAATACGTTTGGCTGTGGACGCTGCATATAATGCTGCTGAACTGGCTGCCAAAGCCCTTATTCTCTTTAAGCAGGATGATTTACCGGGAAGTCATGGGGGCATCGTCAGTTTATTCGGGCAGTTATATGTTAAGACAGGTGAATTGGAAAAAGTGATTGGCCGGAGTTTGAACACAGCTCTAAAGGTGAGAAACAATGCCAGATACAAACCTGATGCCTTGCTTGCAAAGGAGGATGCAAGGAATGTTCTTGATTTGGCTGAAAGATTAATAAAAATTGCCTCGGAGAAAATCATAATTAACAAGTGATAAAAGATGAGCCAAAAGAGGATGCGCATCAAAACTTGTAACCAGTGATTCCATTGGGGTAATACAATGGGGGCATTAACCTCTGAACCTCTGAACCGTGAACCTTTTAACCACGTTAGAAAGATGGATAAAATATGATCAGATACAATTTCATCCTTTATATCAATCAAAGATGATCTTATTGCAGTTTATCTATTCGGTTCATATGCAAAGGGAACAG
>JAUVVS010000218.1 GCA_030604545.1 Deltaproteobacteria bacterium
CATTTTATACGCCGATGCATCCCGACTGGCTGTGTTGCAAAAGCTCGCAATATCCAGATATTCCTGCGTTTTCGCGCTCCGCTCAAGTGATTTTTTAGAAATTGGGTCAACCCTTGACTTGGGACAAAGTGCGGTGATCTCTCTCCTTACTTCCTTGACTTTCATTATTTAACAAAATGTCAAATGTCAAGGGCTGATAATCATATAAAGGGCTACATGCTAAGTGCCGGGACATCGCTGGCTCTCATATTCAAAAGAAAATGATGTTTTAGACCCGCAGAAAATCATCATGTACTCCGACGAGTTTAATCTGGGACGAGTCATAAGGGGGTAATTTACTGAGTACACTTATTCTGATATTAGCAAAGATATCATACTGCAAATCAAAAAAGAAGAAAGCTGCTTCTTATCCATAAGCATTTGCAGCCCGCCGTTTTCTATGTTAAGAATATATGAAAAGTTGGTGTCAGAAAATTTTGGTTTTTAGATGGAATTTCCAAAGCTTTTTACCGAATAGATAGGTAAGCATAAGTGTAATAGCAAATAATGTCCCTTAATCATAGGTAGATTAAGTGTTATTTATTCGAATATAGAAAACCTTGCTCTCTGAGCAAGGTCAGAGTCCAATGGCTCTGCCACTTGGACGTGCTTTTCGAGCTAATAATGGCACGAATAGGATATTAAAATGATAAAATGATACATATTATTTATAGACCTATTAGCTGCTTATTATGTCCAAACATCATTTTCTTACAATAGCTTAAAACAAACTTGTAAATAGTGATTAAGTCTGGAAATTCGCAATCATGAATTAATAGTCCCAAAGTCTGTTGGTATTTCATCCCCTCTGGGGTTATCCCAAAACCGGCCCCTTTGGGGTCGGATTTTTATGGTATCCCCAAACAAGGTTCATTCAGGAGGTGAAAATGTTATTTAAAAAAAATGATTTTTACACGCTTGCAAAAATATATCACTCATATCTAAGGATATCATTACCGCAAAGGCTGACACGAACTATGATGGTAGTGTTGCTTTTTTGTTCGGTCACCGGTGAAGCGGCATCCATTGAAATTCCTTATATACCGCTTGAAGTCAGCACCTTTCCAGAAAAACTGGCGATATTTTGTAAAAAAACGCCTGATGAGAATTGTGAAAACATTAAAATAGGAAATTACTCAGGGCTTGATGTTGCTACATTACGTACAAAATGGGAAGAAGCAGAAGAGATCTTCTCTGTTCGCGACAAAGGGGGGCATATAGAGCCGCTTGCGCATGTTGAGGTCTCTGCGGCACAATCGATTCATCTGCAAGGTGGCACCATTGAACAGCAGGCCGTGTATGGACTGACGGATTTTGTCATGACCCGTGCCAAGGCTGAGGCTTCTCTTTTCATGCAGGAAGAGTTCTGCAATAAGCTCTGTAAAGAGAATTCGGAAGAGAGGGAATATTTTAAAAACCTTTGCGTTGCTTTCGAGGCCATGGATGTATCCATGTCGCTGCACGGGATGGGATCCTATCTCCGCGCCGCCGCACGGAAAGACATTGAGCAACTGCCTGATACATACCTTGAAAAACAGGCCAAAAAACTAAAAGACTCTCACAAAGATTATGCCGGAGCCCTTACCGCAGCGCGGATCGTGCTGGCGGCCTACCGGGAAACAAGAGAGGGAAGGAGCCCCGCGGAACTCATCAGGGGAATTTCTCATATCAAAAAGCAAGGTTGTGAAGAGCCGAATGGATATTGCGAAAACCTGATGAAATCGCTTCGCTCCTCCTCCCTTCTAATCAAGGCATTTGAGGAGAATTACTATGATTATAACTTCCCCGACGGTACGGATTCAGAACTGCAAAAACGGTATGTGGCGATAGGTGTTTATTTCTCCTTTGTCGAGCGTGTTAAAGAATTAAATGACATTCTGGGGCTATCATTAAATAAAGAAAAGTTTGATGAAGAAGCGAAGAATATCCTGAAAATAGTCGAGAGGCTTTCCTTTATTCAAAAGAAAATGGTGGAGATCAAAACAATCACGAAATCTCTTAGTGAGCCGGTAAAGATCTTCGGCAGGGACAGCTATGATCCGAGACTTCGTCTTGGGGAAAGGATTGCTGCCATAGACAAAGCTGTCGATTTATTACAGGATGTGAGTTTAAATATTAAAATAGTAAATGAAATATTACAATTATGGGGGGAAGATGAAATTACGAAAGAAACAAAAGGAACAATAGAATACCAGATGAAAAAAGTATACCTTGTACTCGACACAGCAAGAGAACTCGTCAAGGGTGATGATGCCGGGCTAATGGTGGCAGCGCTTAACATGGCAGAGCATATCAGAAGTGATATTAATGAAATGGAGAATCAAAAAAAGAAGGAACAGCGCAAAAATGACAATAAGAAAGAGAAAAAACAAAAGGAAGAGAAAAAACAAATCGACTTTCTAAGTGGAAACGCGGTAAAATTCATTCCTGTCCTTACCGAGATTGCAAATGCTCAAAACAGTAAGGAGGTGGCAAACATAATTGAAGCTGCTGCGGCTCCTGCGGGAAGCTACAGGCAGAAAAAAACCCGACCTTTGACCTCGTTAACAGCCTTCATGGGTCTAAATGTAATGGGAGCTGAAAAGTACGAAACAGAAGAAAGTAGTGAAAAATCTAATTATCGCTGGAATGCATTCGCTCCCCTTGGGGTGCACTTGACACAACCATGGACAGAATGGCGTCCCGGCTTCGTGGAAAAGTATGACAACTGGTTTCATTCTGGAGGTATATTTCTGTCTTTAATAGATCTCGGACCTATGGTTAACGCAAGGGAGGATAAAGAAGTAGAGTCTCAGCCAAACGTAGGTTTTAAGCAACTCTTTTCCCCAGGCATGTTCTTAACACTAGCGCTCTACAAGCCAGTAACTGCCGGTATAGGAATTTCCGCAACGCCTGAAATCTTAAAAACGGAGGAGACAGGGGAAGATATTTCTGCATGGCGCTGGCAGGTGTTTGTTGCCTTTGATCTTACAATTCTGCCATTTTAAAAGATGAGACTTGTATGGTTTTCGGGACATCATTTTGGGCGATTATTTGCATTTTCGCAAATTCTCCCTGTATATGGGTAATATTCTGCGTTTTTGCAGATGAATCATTGTTAATCATTTCACGTTTACAGGAGGTAGAGGACATGCAAACGGATTTTCATTATTATGCTGTATTTCAATTGGCAAAGTTGGCGGGATTCAGTTCTGACGATTCCGATACCATTGCTTACGCATCACAGTATGTGGACGACTCAACCGAGAGTGAACCGATTGAGCCTTTTCCGGATCAGCATTTTGATACGGTAAGGACGGCTCACTACAACCTAGGGGCTTTTGACTGGGATGTTCAAAAAAAGATCTACATGCCATTTCATTTTCTTCCGACAACAATTCGATGGTTATCACCCGGGAACTTTTCTTACTGCACAGAACCTGCTCAGGAAGATAACGATACTCTACTCTCCAATATGCTTATCGATGATGCTATAACGGAAACCAATAAGAAATTCAGATTGATAAGAATCGGCGCAGCAACTCACACGATTGCTGATACATTTGCACACTTCGGTTTTTCAGGTCGGCACCATGATGAAAATAATGTTGGGAAAATCTGGCATGCCAAAAGTGACGGTGGTTGGAAATTGAAGCCCTTTGAGAGTTATATTGCTGATATGTTTGTCCCAAGGATCGGGCATGTTGAAGCCTCTTCATATCCGGACTATCCGTATCTGAAATGGCGTTACACCAACGGTAATGGTAGCCAGAGGACCCGGGATAACCTAACATTCAGCCTAAATGCTGTAAATTATATCTACAAGAAGCTTAAAGCTGCCAGAACTCCGGCGGCCCTACTATCAGACCTTGCTCAAGATCACCCGGATGATTACAAGAAAATAAAATCTCTTCTTAAGCAAAGAGGCGACCTCGATAAGCGGATTCAACGCTGGAAGAATTATACGAATGCTACTGAATATAATAAAACCACATGGAGGAAGACTGCTCTTATTGGTAATGTTGAATGGGATGATATGTCACCATCCGAAAGAAAAATTCATACGAGGCGACTTAAGGGAAAAGCCCATTTTGATATTTCAAAATGGGCGTATTTTCATAGAGCAGCTCTGAAGCAGAGGAGCCTTGTTCTCGGATGGATAAATTGAATCTTTTATCGGTTGTTGCGAATAGGAAAGAGATCGGAGCTCTTGACATAAGACACTACATCATATCTGAGTCAGGGTATAGATATATTGATAAGATTGCAAAAAATGATCTAACAACATGATTGAGCAGATGCCTAAAATCGAGGCAATTTGAAATCTGTTGCCATTGATGTAAGTGTTCTTTTTATTTGAACTATTAAGCCATTTAATCGGCCTTGCTCATCATTGACGTTAGGCCACAATTTATTCCTATATCGAAACTAAGAATTCTGATATCAATTATGAGTGTAGGTTATGTTTAGTAGAAGTCCACTTTTTTTCCTTATCTTATTTATTGGTCTTGTTCCATTCTCATCTA
>JAUVVS010000032.1 GCA_030604545.1 Deltaproteobacteria bacterium
ACTGGTATGTTTGGTCTTTATTAAGGAGGAAAATAAAATGAGAGAAAAAGTTGAAAGTGCATTAAAAGAGATCCGCCCATCTCTTCAGGCAGATGGTGGAGATGTGGAGTTGGTGGACGTGGAAAACGGGATCGTCAAGGTCAGACTAACCGGTGCCTGCGCCGGATGCCCCATGTCACAGATGACATTAAAACAAGGCATCGAAAGTTATATTAAAAAGGCCATCCCGGAAGTTTTGAGTGTAGAGGCAGTGTAACTTTTAGCGAATAATTGTTCCAATTTGACACTTCATACCTGAGGGTATCCCTCCAGGATTTCAGCGTACACTATAAACAATTTTTCCTTAAAAAATTTTCTAATGAGCAGGGGAGACAAATTATGCCAGATATTCCAAAAGGTGCAATTTTACAACGCGATAAAGAGACATACGCCATCGTTCCGAGAACCCCCGTGGGTCTGGTTAGTCCAGAGGACTTGGAAAGAATTGTCAAGGTCGCAAGGAAATACCAGATACCGGTAATTAAAATCACTTCCGGTCAGCGTTTTGCATTGGTGGGGATGAAGAAAGATGATGTAGATAAAATCTGGGAAGATCTTGGTATGGATGTTGGAAAAGCAACCGAACTTTGCCTACATTATGTCCAAGCATGTCCCGGGACGACTGTATGTAAATTCGGAGTTAAGGATTCTTTGGGACTAGGAATGGAGGTAGAGAAGTTTTTTTCGGGCATGGACCTGCCCGCTAAAGTTAAAATAGGGGTTTCAGGCTGTCCCCTTTGTTGCGGAGAAAGCTTTGTCCGTGATATCGGTATATTGGGCAAAAAAAAGGGATGGACATTTATAGTCGGAGGAAGTTCCGCACGCCGTCCACGCATCGGAGATGTATTAATTGAAGACTTATCCGGAGAGGAGATTATTAACTTGACTAAACAAACTCTTGAGTATTATCAAGATAAAGCCAAAAAACGGGAACGGATGGCCAGGTTTGTTGATAGAATTGGAATTGAGAATATCAAAGAAGCTATCCTTTGATTAACTATGAGCCAAGGGGGAAAAATGAGTATAAGAATTAAAAATAACGTCTATTGAGTAGGTAAAATAGATTGGGAGCTCAGAAAATTTCACGGAGATGAATATTCGATACATCGGGGGTCAACGTATAATGCATATTTGGTTAAGGAAGAGAAAGTTGCCTTGATGGATACAGTATGGGCCCCCTTCTCAAAAGAATTTGTTGAAAATCTTTCTAAAGAAATCGACCTGGACAAAATTGACTATGTAGTTGCAAATCATCTGTATTTTTAATCAAACCCTAAAGTACCTTGATAGACATCACAAGGAGGTACAGTCATGGAACTGAACACTAACACCAAAATCGACGATTTGCTGAAGCAATACCCCTTTTTGCTCGATTTTTTGATTACTCTGTCCCCAAAGTTTAAAAACCTAAAAAATCCGGTGGTGCGCAAAACGGTGGGAAAAGTAGCCACCCTAAAAAAGGCCGCGGCCATCGGTGGATTGAACGTCGAGAGCCTGATATCGACCCTATCCGTCGAGATCAGCAAGCAAACCGGAAACCTCCCGGCTTCCGGTGAGTCCGTTGCCGCCTCTCAAGGTGAAATCCTGGTAGATCCTAAGGAAAGGCAGCACGGGCTCAAAGGAATCATCAGGGATCTCCACGATGGCGAAGACATGGAAGCCCTCAAACAAAGATTCAGAGGGCTGCTCCGCGGAGTGGAAGCCACAGAGATCGCCAAAATAGAGCAGGCCCTCATGAACGAGGGGCTGCCCGCCGAGGAAATAAAACGCCTCTGCGATGTTCATGTAGAAATCTTCAAGGAGGCTTTAGAGGAACAGGACCGGCCTGAGACTCCCCCCGGGCACCCGATCCACACCTTTATGAAAGAAAACCGGGCTTCTGAGAAAATCATGAGTGAAACCAGCATGCTCATGGGACGCTTGGGACAACCACCCAGCCTTGAAGCCTTCGAGGCGCACAGCCGGGCGCTGGGAATCCTCATTAAACGGTTATCCGAGATCGACACCCATTACACGCGCAAGGAAAACCAGCTCTTTCCAATGCTGGAGGCGCACCATTTTACAGGTCCTTCCCAGGTGATGTGGTCCCTCCACGACGACATTCGGGCACAATTGAAACAGGCCCGGGAGGCGTTTGACGGCAACGATCCGGTACCAACGGTGACCTCCTTGAAAGAAGCGATTCAAACCATTCGTGACATGATTTACAAAGAAGAACACATCCT
The DNA here is from genome assembly GCA_030604545.1 of Deltaproteobacteria bacterium. Classification (GTDB taxonomy): domain Bacteria; phylum Desulfobacterota; class Desulfobacteria; order Desulfobacterales; family JAUVVS01; genus JAUVVS01. The sequence goes on from JAUVVS010000032.1 coordinate 2,265, forward strand.
CTTTCCTACCAGCCTGGATATGCTGACCCAAAACGAGTGGATCAGGATCAAAGAAGGTGAGGCCGATATCGGTTTCGCCTGGGTGGCTCCTGACAAGGGCTGGCCCGAAGAAATCGTAGAGGCGTCCAAAGAGGTATCAACCGAACCCGTGGAGGTCCTGAAAGAGGTGGCTGGAGTGTTGGGCATGGATACGGGACAAATGACTCTGGAGCAGATAAACCTGATGTTGACCCACTTGCCGGTGGACTTGACCTTCGTTGATGAAAACGACCGTGTGGCCTATTACTCCGCGGGACCGGAACGAATTTTCCCAAGGAGTCCCGCGATCATCGGCCGGGAGGTTCGAAACTGCCACCCCCCCCAAAGTGTCCACATGGTTAACAAAATCCTGGACGCATTCAAGTCCGGGTCCAGAGACACAGCTGAATTCTGGATCGAGCTGGGTGGCAAGTTTATCTACATCCGCTACTTTGCTGTGCGGGACACCAACGGCTACTACCGGGGCACCCTGGAGGTCAGCCAGGACCTGACCCAAATCCGCAAACTTGAAGGGCAACAGCGGTTATTGGAATGGGAATAGCCATAAGGTAAACCAAAATTTTTTTTTTATTCTTAATTCCGCTCAGCGCTACAACTTCATTGTAATCTATCCAAAGACTGTCCAAGATCATTGCAAATGTCACTCACCGCTTCAATACCCACAGAGAGTCTGATCATATCGGCGGTAATGGATAGGCTTCGCCTGGTGTCATCATCAAAGGAGACATACTGAGAAGAGTAGGGATGAATCACTAATGTTTTACAGTCTCCCAGGTTGGCCAGGTGATAGATCATCCGGAGATTGTCTATGAACTGAAAACATGCCGCCTGATCTTTAAGTCCAAAGGTCAGCATCCCGCCAAACCCCTTATCTTCGAACTGCTTTTCGGCAATGTTATGCGATGGATGATCCTTTGACCCTGGATAGTTAACCCATTTGACTTCGGGTTTTTCTCTGAGGTAGTCCGCCACCTTCAGAGTATTATCCATGTGTCGCTCCATGCGTAGAGCTAAAGTATCTAGGCCGATCATTGTAAGATAGGCGTGGAAGGGGGCTTGAGTGGTACCGAAATTAATATGATGTTCCCGCCAGACTTTGTCGAGTAAAGCAAGGGGACCCTTTCGATCGATAAAAGGTTGGAAATCAGGAAAGCGCTCTTCAGGCCAGGGGAAAGAGCCGGCATCAATAACAACACCGCCCATAGCGTCTCCATGTCCGCTAAGGTACTTTGTTGTAGAATGAATCACCACATCAACTCCCAGCTCTATCGGTCGGCAAAGATAAGGGGTGGCCAGTGTGTTATCGATAACAAGAGGAAGCCCATGCTTATGGGCGATTTCCGCAACAAGGGCCAGGTCAGGAATGTCCATTTTTGGGTTGCCGATGGTTTCCAGATAGACAAAACGAGTCTTGGAATTGATGGAATTTTCTATTGCGTCGTAATCAACGGACTCAACAAGACGCGCAGTAATGCCATACTTTTTAAAGACGTTAGTGAAAAGAAGATATGTGGACATGAAGAGTGAGTTACCTGTAACAAATTCATCTCCTGCCCGTAATAAGGCCATGCAGGTGTTGGTAATTGCCGCCATGCCCGAAGACATAGCAACCGCTCCTTTACCACCCTCCAGGGCGGATAACTTCTCCTCAAGGATTCGATTGGTCGGGTTAGTTAGCCTCATATAAACGTGATCAGTGGTCTTGCCGGCGAAGGTCTGGCTCAGATTCTCAGCGGTAGGATGAAGATGGGAAGCTGTTTGAAATATAGGCGGCAGAGTTGCACCGTGCCAATCTCCAGACGACTGTGCAGCGTGTATAACTTTTGTATTAAAATGATAATTTTTCTTCTGATTCATGTCTCACCTCCGTTGAATAAGATACGCCGTTCATCCATTCCTAAAAGCCCAAGGAGAGTTTTAAGGAGTTTCATCTGAAAGCATATAAAATAAATCCTGTCTCTTAGCCACAATGTGGTATTTATGTCAATAAAAAAGAAGGAAATTTTAAAATTTCCTTCTCTAAATTCGAATGTTCAAATGCTCAAAACGGTTCGAATACTGCGGCTTTTGTTTAAGTATTTTTACCTCGTTTATTCTTTTTTGGCGCTGAATCTGGTATTATTTCCGATATAAACCAGCTCAGGTCGTTTCAATAATACTTTAGTGTCCGGCGGTACGCTCTCAGTGATCCAAACATTACCACCAATTATTGACCTGGCCCCTATAATTGCCTTTGCGCCTAATATAGTCGCATTTGAATAAATGATCACCTCATCTTCAATAGTGGGATGTCGCTTCTTGTTTCTGAAACGATCTACTTCATCTCTGGGAATTGACAAGGCCCCTAAGGTCACACCTTGGTAGATTCTGATTCGATTTCCGATTTCTGTTGTCTCACCGATTACGACACCCGTTCCATGGTCTATAAAAAAGCTTTCTCCTATTTTGGCACCGGGATGGATATCAATACCCGTGAGGCTATGGGCATATTCCGTCATCATGCGAGGAAGAAGTGGAACACCCAGTTCATACAGTTGATGGGCCATGCGATACACTGTGATGGCGCAGAGCCCTGGATAACTGAAGATGATCTCGTCGAAGCTCTTGGCAGCAGGATCTCCCCCCAAGGCAGCGCGGGTGTCTGTGGCGAGGATAGCTCTTAAATCAGGCAAAGCTTGAATGAATTGGAAGGCAGTTTCATGGCTGCGTTCAATGCATTGTGAGCAGGGCTGACCGTATTGGAGACAGTGGTGTTGAAAGGACAAAGCAATCTGTTTTGAAAGGGTCTCAAAAAGCTCTGTTGTTTCTTGTCCCAGACAGTACTCCAAATTGACATGATCAAGCCTGCTTTGTGTAAAATAGCCCGGGAAGAGAATGCGTCTTACCTGTTGAATGATTCCAACAACCGATTCCTGGAAAGGAATGGGGTTGGGATCTAGATGATCAAAAGAATCATCTGTGTTACAGGAACCCAAAAGCCTTTGTACGACCGAAGGTATAGCTTCGTAAAAACGGGTCAAAGTTTTGTTTTCATTCACACACTGTTTGTATTCAATGGGTTTGTTAGACATTATGATTTATTACCCTAATCTCGCGTTTTGTTCAGTTTCTGAAGAAAATGTTTGAATTTTTTGAACATTTTTTTTGAATGAATTAAAACTGAACATTTTAATTACCACGATGTGGTATATATGTCAACTAAAAAGAATGTTTTTGTATAATAAAAAATGATTTGGCGTGAAGGGATTGACAGTTACCACTAAGTATCATAATATTAGCAACAATGTGGTACTTTTATCTTGACACCTATATGCTCTTTGAACTATATTTTAAATTATATTATAGCTAGTTAGTGTCCATCCAAAAATGTAATATTTTGAAATAAATACAAAAAAGGAGGCGTTCATGAAAAAAATTGTCATTTTGGGTTCAGGCGCCGGTGGGACAATGGTTGCCAGCAAGTTGCGCAAAGAGTTAAACAGTTCGGAATGGCAGATAACTATCATTGATAATGATGAAATCCACCATTATCAGCCTGGCTGGTTGTTCATTCCATTCGGTATCTACACTGCGGAAGATTGTCAGAAGCCTAAGAGGGAATTCATTCCCAAAGGCGTTGATTTCGTTTTCGATGAGGTGGTTGGGGTCAATCCGGATAAACGACAGGTAGAAGGGAAAAAGGGCCGTTACGACTACGACTGGCTGATCATTGCCTCCGGATGTCGCATCGTGCCCGAGGAAGTGGAAGGCATGATGAATGACTGGCGTGGGGATATTCATGATTTCTATACCCTGGAAGGGGCGGTGATGCTCCGTAACAAAATGAAGTACTTCAATTCCGGTCGAGTTGTACTTAATATCGCCGAATTGCCTTATAAGTGCCCGGTGGCGCCGCTGGAGTTCATCTTCATGGCTGATTGGTTCTTCACCGTCAACGGGGTACGTGACAATATTGAGATCGAATTAGTGACACCTGTTGCAGGTGCCTTCACTAAACCTATAGCGTCTGGGATCTTGGGCGATATAATGATCCAGAAGAATATTAAGATCACACCGAACTATGACATCGCTCAGGTCAACATTGACGAGAAGACCATCGAATCTCATAAGGGCGAAAAGGTTGATTACGATTTACTGGTGGCCATACCACCCAATTTTGGCGCAAAATTTATTGAGGATTCAGGCATGGGTGATCCAATGTGCTATGTTGACACGGACAATTTCACTCTCAAAGCCAAGAATTACGATAACATTTATGTTGTTGGCGACGCCACCAACGTTCCTGCATCCAAAGCCGGTGCTGTGACCCATTATGCGTCAGGCACAGTTGTGGAAAACCTGGTTCGCGAAATAGACGGCCAGGAACCGAAACCGATCTTCGATGGCCATGCCACTTGCTTCATCTGCTCGGGCTACGAGAAGGCGGTTTTAATCGACTTCAATTACAAGTATGAACCCCTGCCCGGCAAATTCCCCTTCCCGGGCTTAGGTCCGTTTTCCCTGCTCGGAGATAGCAATTTTAATTACTGGGGCAAGATGATGTTCAAATGGGTCTATTGGAACATGATGCTTAAAGGTGTTGAATTGCCTCTTGAGCAGCAGATGACAATGGCCGGTAAGATGCGGCAAAGTTTGGCAACAGAATAAAAGGAGGCGACAATGACTAACCAAGAATTGATTCTGGAGCGACTCGATCGCATTGAGGCCCAGATTGCTCCTGTGGTTCAAACCGCAAAAAACCTAGTAGAGCTCAAGGATGATCTGACTCCCTTGAGCAAACAGGCTATCCAACTGGTGATCAAAGAGCTGGAAGACGTGGAATCCAGTTTCCAGTTGGAAGACCTGCTGCTGATGATAAAGCGAATGTTTAGGAGTGTTACTAATATCACCTTTACCTTGGAGCAACTAGAAAACATTATTGACTTCGTCACGACTCTGGAACCCTTGCTAAGATCCTCAGTACCTCAAATAATCAGTTATCTGGATGACATAGAGCAAAGGGGCGTTTTCCGTATTATTAACGCCACGCTGGGAGTCCGTGCCAAGATTGCCGAAGCCTATTCTCCTGAAGATATAGAGGAGATCGGTGACGGACTAGTAGCGCTGCTTGGGTTGGCGAAAAAGATCACCAGTCCACAGACTATTGCTTTTTTGGAAAATATCGCTGAATTGCCTGCTAAACTCGATTTTTCTGCTTCCAAGGAGGTGGGCCCGTTCGGCCTTCTCCGGGCCAGTTCAAACAAGGAGGTCAAGGAAGGCCTTGGCGTCTTAATTGAACTGACCAAAGGTCTTGGGAACCTAAAAAGCGTTGCCGGTGCCGGGGGTGCACCCGCTGAATCTTCGAATTAACGAGACCTTTGCAAAACGCCCCCTTTTGTCTCCCGCCATTGGCGGGACGTTAGGCTCAACATTTTGCACGAAGTGAAGCTTTAGCGCTATCCTCAAAATACTCAATGTATTCCTGTGGTTAAAATTTTCGCCTGCCTTGAACTTGAACCCCGGTTAAATATAAAAACAGATTTAACGGGGCAGGCAAAATTGAGCATTTTTCAAAAGTCTCTTAACTTCGGATGGTTGAACTGGTATTAGCACTTCAAAATTATCGTATTTAAAAAAAATAAAATTGATCATGGCTGACTATTTCGTTGAAGTGTTAGGGCAAAAAGTTTTAGAGGAAGTGTCTGGAAATTTGTAATTCTGCTATAATCGTGGAAATAAATCCGAAAAACGAAAAATAGAGATAAATTTTCATGAATGGATCAAACAAATTAGACCTTAAAAATAAGATATTTTTTTTCACTTTTGCTGTCATTTTACTGCTGAGTGTAGTTATTTTCTTGGTTGCCGGGTGGCTCCACACCTTAAACCTGATAATTCTTTTAGGTTTCATATCTCTCGTTGTCATCATCTTTGTTGGAATAAGCTATTGGTTCTCTCGGCACATTACCAGACCGATGTCGCAACTCACTAAAATGTCGGATGAAATTAGTCGGGGAAACTTAGACACCCATCCAGAAATGGGGACCGAAATCAAATGCTGGGAGATGAAAAATTGTCATGAAACCGATTGCCCTGCATTCAATAGCACGGATCGGCCATGCTGGTATATAGATAAAACCCTTGGTTGTGGTGCCAGTCTTTCGGGTGATTTTCCCGAGAAGGCCGAAGTCTGTCATAGGTGTGACGTTTATCAAAAACATGTGGGGGATGAATTCGTTCAGCTATCCCATGCACTTCGAAACATGACTATTCGACTGAAATCCTCCAAGGCGAGGTTAAGAGAATCAGAGAAAAAATACCGATCACTCTTTGATAGCGGGCCTAATCCCATATTTGTGCTCGATAAAGAGACATTTGAGATTTTGGATGCAAATCCGATTGCCGAGAAGGTTTACGGATATTCGGAAGAAGAGTTAATTGGCAAACCCTTCAAAAACCTTGGATCATTTGAACCTGATGACATTTATTTTTCAGATTCAGAAAGCGATAATTGCCTAAAAGAATACACATTCAGTCAAAAAGTACGACATTTTAAAAAAGGTAAAAAACCTTTCTATGTTAATGTTTATAGCTGTCCTATGATTTATGGGGAAAGGGATGCTTTAATAGTTGTAACAACAGATATTACTGAGATGATGGAAAAAGATGCTCAATTAATACAGGCCGGTAAGATGACAAGCTTAGGTGAAATGTCTGCGGGCATGGCCCATGAGTTGAACCAACCATTGAACGCTATAAAACTGGGACACGAATTTTTAAAAAAGATGATCGAAGAAAGAAGGGAAATTCCTGATGAGGATCTACTTCATGTAGTCAATGAGACAAGAAACCAAGTAGACAGGGCTGCAGAGATCATAAACCGCCTCAGGGAGTTTGGCCGAAAGGCTGAATTTACCAAGGAAACGATAGAGATTAATAAACCCATAAGGGGGGTTTTTAATATTATTGGACAGCAGCTCAACCTCCAGAACATATATATAAAACTCGATCTGGATGAGACCCTTCCGCCAATTTTGGCTCACAACAATCGTTTGGAGCAAGTTTTCTTCAATCTGGTGACTAATGCACGAGATGCTATCATCCATAAATATAACATTGGGGCTGAAACTGACAATAGGATTATCAGCATTCGATCTTTCGCAGAAGGTGACCGAGTCGCGGTTGCGGTCTCCGACACAGGCATCGGTATTCCTGATGATACAAAAGATAAAGTCTTTGAGCCTTTCTTTACTACCAAAGAGACGGGGAAAGGGATGGGATTAGGCCTTTCAATTGTTTACGGTATTGTGAAAGACTATAGTGGTGACATCCATGTCGAGGGTAAAGAAGGTGAGGGTACGACCTTTAAGCTCACATTTCCTTTTGTCCCGAAATAAAGGAGTAGAATCAGATGTGTGCGATGGAAAAAATATTAGTGGTCGATGATGAAAAAGCCACTTTGTCCATGCTTAGTCTTTTGTTAGACGCTTATGGATATGCCGTTTTGACCGCAGAAAATGGAGAGTCAGGACTTGAAATATTCAGGAATGAGAGGCCGTCCATAGTGCTTACTGACATAAAGATGCCGGGAATGGACGGTATAGAAATGCTTCAAAAGATAAAAGAAGATGACCATGATGCAGAAGTGATAATGATTACAGGTCATGGGGATATGGACCTGGCTATAAAGAGCCTCAAATATGAAGCAACAGATTTTATAGCCAAGCCCATCAACGTTGATGCCCTGGAAATTGCTCTTAAAAAGGTTCATGATAAAATTATAATGAAACAAAAATTAAGGAAATACACCGAAAACCTTGAAGCGCTTGTTCAAGAAAAGACGGATTTACAGGATCGCCTTTCATCATTGGGTCTTATGATAGGTTCCATTTCACATAGCATAAAGGGGCTGCTGACAGGATTAGACGGCGGAATGTACCTGCT
>JAUVVS010000187.1 GCA_030604545.1 Deltaproteobacteria bacterium
ATACCTGACTCAATTGCTGCGGTGAAGCAATAATTTTCGGCATCTTTGGTGTCAGATCTAGATTAGCCTTTACCTTATTCTTTTTAAGTTGGCTTCTAAATAGTTTCATTGTCTTTTCAATAATTTCATTGACATCGGTAGGCTGTTTTTCTTTTTTACCCGGACGGTGCAGATCGAGCAGGTTTTGCACCGTGTCTCGTATGCTACTGAAAGCTACTGTCAGTAGATCAATATTATCCAATAGCTTTTCATCTCCCCTGTACTTGTCTTCCATCGTGCCCAACATAATGTCAATTGCCTGCAATGGAGAATTGATCTCATGGGCGATGGAAGCGGCAAGTTGACCCGTGGCGGCCAATCGTTCAGACTGTCTGAGCTGTTCTTGTATCAGCTTTGTTCGGCTAATATCACGGAGAATCACGATACTGCCGGCTGGTTTCCCCTCCTGATCCCTGAAAATTGACGAGCTGATTTGAATATCTAACAACCTCCCGTCTTTGGTCAAACGTCTGGTTTCGAATGCCCGGATCTTTTCACCCTGAAGCATCTGCTTAATCGCAGCTTCAGTCTCCGGCCAATCCTCTTGAGGAACAAAATCGATACGCCTCCCGAGAACTTCGTCACCCGACCAGCCAAAGGTCTGTTCAAAAGCAGGGTTGACGTAAGATGCTTTTCCCTCAATGTCATAAACTGCAACAGGATCAGGAATCGCTTCTAACGACAAGCGATATTGTTCTTCTCTATCCTTCAATTCGCCATGGAGCCTGGCATTCTCAATCGCAACCGCAGCTTGATGTCCAAATATACTCAAAAACAGTTCATCTTGCTTAGTAAAACTGGTGCCATCAACTTTGTTGATAACCTCCAGTATACCTATCAATTTTGTTTTTGACTTAAGTGGGACGCAAAGAATGGATTTTGTTTCAACCCCACTTATTTCATCAATTTTTGGATAAAATCTTGGGTCCTCTTTGGCATTAGGGACAATAACAGGCTGTTCATGCTTAGCAACCCAGCCTGCAATTCCTTCACCAGCTGGAATACTGATATAGGTTAATTTGTCCGCCTTTGGCCCTGTGGGAACACAAAATACTAATTCTCCAGTTTTTTCATCAAGCAGCATCAGTGTACTTGCAACTGAATTAGTCACACGATTTACATGGGTCATGATAAGATGTAATACTTTATCAAGATCAAGAGTAGAATTGATAAGGGATCCTATCTCAATTGCAATTCCCAATTTCTCATTTTCTAATGAACTGTAGACTTCAAAAGATTTATACTGTTCTCTCAAGGCTTCCTCAAGCTGTTCCTTTGTGACAAGGTTCATATCAGTCAATATCTGTCCCAGCAATGGAGCTTTATCTGTGTCTGTTGACAGTTGTGCTTCAGAAACTAATCTGACCCTTTGCATCCCTTCGCGCAACGTTTTTTCGCCAATTATTCTTTTTTGTCTTTGGAGTGCTACATCAAGCTGCTGCCTTGTGATAGATCCCTTCTCAGCCATTATTTGCCCTAAAAGCTTTCTTATAATCATGAGCATGTCCCCTTAGCCCGGATATTTCACGAATCTGATTTGCTGTAACACCTATGTAGAATAGTCAAAATTTCCTTTCTACATAGTGGAAGACTCCATATATTGTATTTGGTTAGCCTGAAGCTGGACTCGTCATCAAACCAATTTCGTTGTTGATTTCAAACCGTAATCGCTACATTACCAAATATTAGAGCCTTATGTCAAATTTTGAATTGCAGGGAACAACAGAAAGGCGGGTTTGAGGGAGGGTGTTGTCCCGGATCTATCAACTCAATCCGGGGCAAAATGTGCAGATTTCGTATCTAAACCTCGCAAATTTTGGACTTCAATTTTTCCAGGTTCAAGGCAGAGTACCAGAAATCAAGCATTTGCTGTCGTTAGGATGAATTACTATATTTTGAGCTTTCCGGCCTCAATTCAGATATTCTCAAGAAAGGATAATCGGTGAGATATTCGTTTGATATCAAATAAATCTTGTCAGTTGCGATATATAGCGAGACTGTCGAAAAACTCGAAAATGGCAATTTATAGACTTCTAAGTATGTGATATTATTATATGCGAATTTCAAAAAATGCAGGAATTGGACTTTTTCGACAGTCTCAGCAGAACACACAAGTTTTGGGTTTACCGCAGGTCCAAGCACGGATTTTTACATCAGGGATCCGGAGTGCCCTGCACTCCGGCAGTCAGGCTTTCTATGCACAAAATTCCAACATCCCGAACAAGTTTGAGAAACCCCCTTTCTTGACAACACGACCGTAATCTGTTATCTGAATTCCAGTAGTCGGTTGCCGCAGTATGATTGATGTGTGAAATCCCGCCCTACTACATATTGGGATACACCCTATTACGGCACACAACCTTAAATTTTCTATTATCCCGTTCTCGAAAAGGGAATTCTTATCACATATCACATCACACACACTTCTGATTACTTAAATGAAATTAGATTCCTCGTATGACTGCAAAACGCCCCCGTGAAATACATGAATCCAAATCAGACGAGGAATTGGTCCAATTGTCAATAGCGGATGTGGATGCCTTCTATTTTCTGATAAAAAGATATGAACCAAAAATATTACGGTATATAAGTCGGTTGACGGGTGGCAAACAGGATAAAGCTGAAGACATCTTGCAGGAAATATTTATCAAGGTCTATCGCAACCTCAACAGCTTCAATCCGAAATTGAAATTTTCAAGCTGGGTGTACCGTATCGCTCATAATGAAATTATCAATCAGTATCGTAAAGACAAACCGCGCTCAGGAACGGTCAGTTTGGACGATACAGATGAAATCGATTTATCTACCAAACTGATTTATGACGAGGATATCCACAACACATACGTACATGGCGAAACAGCTGAAACAGTAAAAAAAGCACTCGAAGAGCTGCCCTTAAAATATCGTGAAGTGTTGATCCTCAGATTCTTTGAGGATAAAGATTATAAAGAAATAAGCGATATTTTGCGCAAACCGCCGGGAACTGTCGCGGCTTTGCTGAATCGCGCGAAATCAAAATTTAAGAAAATCGCCCGGCAATATCAACTAGACAGCCCCATATGAAATCATGACAGACATCAGTAAAAATACACTGGAAAAAATTAAAAAGAAAAACGTCCGCCCTATTCCCAAACACTACTTTCTGTTGAAGCGTTCTATGTTATGGAGTTTGTTCGGACTCTCAATACTGCTTGGAAGTATTGCCAGCGGTATTGCCATTTTTCTGCTGACACACTTTGAATGGGACTTGTATCATCACTTGGGGCACAGCCTTATAGGCTTTGTATTGCTGGTATTTCCATACTTCTGGCTGATATTTTTGCTCGGGTTTTCTATCTTTGCCTATGTCTTCTTTCGCCGTACAGACCGGGGATACCGACATAAAACCGTTTGGATTGTATTGCAAAGCATCATATTCTCAATCATTGGCGGAACGATTTTGACGACAACAGGATTACCGGAGAGGCTGGAAACCTCATTTCAGGAAAACATCCCCTTTTACAGAGGGCTGGAAGATCACAAGCGAAAAGTGTGGATGTCTCCTGGTCAGGGATTGCTCGCCGGAAAAATTTTCAGCGTAAGTTCTCAAGAAAGTATACAGCTCGAAGATTTAAAAGGTATGATATGGAATGTTCACATTGGCAATGCTAAATGGCGAGGCCGCCTAGGCCCTTCAGAAAATCTAAAAATCAAAATTATTGGACATATGAAAGGAGACGGCCAATTTATCGCCAATGAAATTCGGCCATGGAAAGGGAAAAAACAACAACGCAGAATGCAGGGGAATAGATCAACAGGTAAATACAGATAATAAAACAAAGTTTTGCATGAATATTGGGGACAAGCTTTCCGAATCTATTTAATTTAAATTGAGCTTAAAATTGAAAAAGGACAGGTCATCATTGGCCTGTCTTTTTTTTTAAAAAAAATGAAAGAAAATCTGACGACCCGCTGTATTACTAAGTGAAAGGTTAAATCCGTGAGAAATATAAACACAAGGAGGTTTTAAAATGAAAAGTTTGCTTAACATATTTGTAATTTCTTTATGTATTGTATTGGGTGTCTCTTTTGCCTATGCCGGCGCTGGCAAGGCATTTGCAAAAAATAATGGTTCAACAAAATTAGCCGAGGTTAACGGCCTGAATTTTATAGATAAAGACGGAGACGGCATTTGTGACAATAGAGGTGAAAAAGGTAAGGGCGGTGGTAAAGGCAAGCGCCACCGCAGAGGCGCCAGAGATGGAAGTGGTCCGATAAATGGCTCAAATAAAAGAGGACCTAATTTTGTCGATAAAAATGGTGATGGGATCTGTGATAATAGAGATGAAAAAGGATCCAACAAGTAAATAAAATTGAAATTTTTTTACTGGCAATAACATAAACACAATTCACAAAACCTTTAAACAAAGGGGCGCTAAAATTCGCGCCCCTTTTATCTATTGATAATACACCGGTTAATTATATCATATACATCAAAAGGTATTTTATATACCTTCAGATAAAATTGATAAAATTTTTAAATTAATTGGTTCAAGATATACTAAACGATACAGTGACTTGGAAAGTATATGTGGAAGAATAGATACAACGGATTTCCAAGATGCAATGGCAAATGATAGATGTAAAAGCTTCGCTATGTTTTATTCGGATATATCTAGTTTAACAGAAATGTCGCATTAATAATATTCATTTAATTCTCTATGGTGATGGTTGGAATGTATGGCTGAAAATGCTCGACTTCTTGCCTGATGTTACACCTGTATATTATCTGAATCAATAGCAGATTTCGTTTGTAAATCAAGTATTTTTAGATCTTCAATTTTTCCAGGTTCAAGGCAGCAATCGCAAATTTTCGTTCCAGAGGCCAGACCGCAAGATATGGGATTTTCCGACCTCCCTGCAGAGGCCTATTCTTAAAAACCACACTCGGGCAGTCAGGCTTCCTATTCCCAAAATTCCAATATTTCAGCACGTTTAGAGAAAAATGCCTTCTTGACAATACGACCGTTATCTGTTACCTGAATTCCAGTAGTCGGTTGTCGCAGTATGATTGATGTGTGAAATCCGGCCCTACTACATATTGGGATACAACATGTTACGGCACACAACCTTAAATTTTCCC
>JAUVVS010000073.1 GCA_030604545.1 Deltaproteobacteria bacterium
AGAAAGTATCTTATTATTATCATGATTAATACAAAACAACAAGCAGCTTGTGGAGGTGTGCAATGAAGCCGGGAGAAATAATTACTGAAGATGCTAAGATAAGAAATATACTAGAAAACTCCAAGACAATTGCGATTCTTGGTTTAAGCCCGAAACCGGAAAGAGATTCTCATATGGTCGCAAAGTATCTCAAAGAGCACGGGTATCAGATTATTCCGGTTCGGCCGGGGCAAAAGGAGATACTTGGAGAAAAAGTATATGCATCCCTCGATGACGTTAAAAAACCGGTGGATATTGTTGACGTATTTAGAAACCCTGCCCAGATAATGCCTCATGCACATGAAGCCCTCCGTCTTATGCCCAAAGTCTTCTGGATGCAGTTAAACATCGAAAACCAGGAGGCTGCGGAACTTTTGACATCGGCAGGAATAGATGTTGTAATGAACCTATGTATAAAAGTGGAGCATGATAGACTCTGCAGGTAAAATGTCATACAGAGAAAAACGTCGCAGGGCCAGAAAAAACAAATGTTACTGCTGCAGAGAAAAAGTAATGTTCTGCTGGAGTTGCAGGTGTGGATTCAGTATCTGCCAAATCTGTATGGCTGAAAATGTCTGGGGGATGTCATGCAATGGAATCACCTGGCAATGCCCCGATTGCGGCAGACAAAATGGGTTCGGCAATCAATAGTCAATGGAAAGATAACGCAAAAAATGTCGCTTTTGGTTAACGAAATATTTTACAGCATTCAGGGTGAATCTATATATCAAGGGCTTCCCTGCATTTTTATCCGGCTTTCCGGGTGTAACTTAAGATGCTCATACTGCGATACCCGATATGCTTATGATGAAGGAACAGAAATGGAGATCGGGGAAATTCTTGACCGTATTGCTGTTTACGAGTGCCCTCTTATAGAAATTACAGGTGGAGAACCCTTGATGCAGCAAGAAACTCCTCTTTTGATTTATAACCTTCTTGAAGGTGAATATGAAGTTTTAATGGAAACAAATGGAAGCTTTGACATAAGCAGGGTTGATAACCGCTGTGTTAAAATCATGGATATAAAATGTCCAACCAGCAATGAAAGCGATAAAAATGATATGGAAAATCTGAAAAGATTGAATATCGGAGACCAGATCAAGTTTGTAATAGGCAACCGGATCGACTATGAGTTTGCCAAAAAAACCACAGAGCTTAAACCTCCCAAATTACCTCCTGACCATATTCTCTTTTCTCCCGTATCTGGGAAAATGGCGCCTGACAAACTTGCAAAATGGATTCTTGAAGATAAGCTTAACATCAGATTTCATCTTCAAATACATAAGATTATTTGTCATGACAAGGAAAGAGGTGTCTAAAAGGAATTATACTTATCATGAACGAGAAAAGAAAAGCTGTTGTCCTTTCCAGCGGGGGAATTGATTCTACAACCGCCATGGCTATTGCAAAGCAAGAAGGTTTTGAAATCTACAGTTTAAGTTTTTTCTATGGACAACGTCATTCATTTGAACTGGACGCAGCCCGAAAAGTAGCAGATACCCTTGGTGTTGCAGAGCATCTTGTCATAAATATAGACCTTAAAAAGATTGGTGCTTCAGCACTTACAGAAGATATAGAGGTACCAAAAGACAGAGATGAACAAAAAATGGCGGAACATATTCCCGTTACTTATGTTCCTGCAAGAAATACATATTCCTATCCTATGCCCTTGCCTGGGCAGAGGTTCTTCAGACGTCCGATATATTTATCGGTGTTAACTCTATAGACTACAGCGGCTATCCCGACTGCAGGCCTGAATATATAAAAGCTTTTGAGCATATGGCAAACCTTGCGACAAAAGCAGGTGTGGAAGGTCTGACAAAAATAAAAATAAGGGTTCCGCTTATACATATGACAAAAGCTCAAATTATTAAAAGAGGGATTGAACTGGCGGTTGATTATGAATTAACTCACAGCTGCTATGACCCTTCTCCGGATGGCCTGGCCTGCGGCCGTTGCGACAGCTGTATTATAAGGAGAAGAGGTTTTAAAGAAGCAGGAATAATGGATCCGACTCGATATATAAAAGAATAAAAATGAAAATAGCATTCATCCATTACCATCTTAAAAAAGGCGGAGTAACAACGGTTTTAAAGCAACAGGTGGATGCCGTCAAGGATGAATGTGAGGTGCTCGTTCTCACAGGAGAAATCCCTGAGTCACCTTTTCCGGCCCATACAATACGCATTCCGGGACTTGGTTATAGCAGACCATCTCAAAAATCACCTGACCCAAAAGAAGTTACGGAATCGATTATCAAAGCAATCTTTTCAAAGTGGAAAGACGGATGTGACGTTCTCCATATTCACAACCCTACCCTTGCAAAAAACAAGAATTTTTTAATAATCCTCAAGGCTCTGCAAAAAAGGAAAGTAAAATTATTTCTTCAAATCCATGATTTTGCTGAAGACGGGCGCCCTTTATCATACTTTAGTGAAGAATATGTTCCCAATTGCCATTACGGTGTAATCAATTCACGCGATTATAAGATACTACTGAAGACCGGCTTAAAAAAAGAGGGCTTGCACCAAATATTTAACACGATAAAACACTTTAATTTCAAACAAAAGGACAAAACACCCAAAGAGTATGTGCTGTACCCTATACGTGCCTTAAGAAGGAAAAACATCGGGGAAGCAATCCTTTTGTCTCTGTTTTTCAAAAATAAGGAAACACTCATTATAACACTTCCCCCAAACAGCCCTTCAGACATAAAGAGTTATGATGCATGGAAAAAATTTGTAAAGGAAAAGAATCTTAATGTAGAATTCGATGCGGGATTAAAAAATGATTTTGCAGAACTTGTTCTCTCTTCCAGATTTCTTATTACAACCAGCATAACAGAAGGATTCGGTTTTTCTTATCTTGAACCATGGACGGCAAAAAAGATTCTCTGGGGAAGAAAGCTCCCTGATATCTGCCTTGATTTTGAACAAAATGGTATCCGGCTTGATCATCTTTATACCCGGCTCCTTGTTCCAACCGAATGGATTGAAAGGGAAAAATTTTATAAAAAGTGGAAATCATGTGTATTAGAAATATGCACAATGTTCAATTTCAAAATTGATAAAGAAAAAATAGAAAAATCTTTTACAAAAATTACAAAAAATGACAATATTGACTTTGGATTACTTGATGAAACGTTTCAAAAAAAGATAATTTCCCGTCTCTTATCCCATAAAAGGGATGCCGGGAAACTGATCCGCCTTAATCCTTATCTTTCATATCCCGGTGACATAGCAAATAAAGATGAATTGATACAAAACAACATGAAGGCAGTGCTAAACAGTTACAACAAAACTCTATATAGGGAAAAACTTGTTTCAATTTACTCACGAGTTATGAGTAAGCCGGTTTCCCATTGCATAAATAAAAATATTCTCCTTTCAGCCTTTTTAGATCTTGAACAATTCAGCCTTCTCAAATGGAACGTAACATTTTAGCTTCTTAATAACAGGTCGCTTCAAAGATAATTAATTACCATTACTTTCAGAAGGCTAAGCCGATACAATGGAACCAATATGTTGAATAAAGATCCTGTATCAAAATATATACATCCTCTAAATCCGGTTTCCACATCTTTGAACCCGAGCGGAAGCCTTCAAGAAAAGATCAAATGTTTATTGTTTGATCTGTATGGAACGCTTTTTATAAGCGAATCAGGTGATATCAATATTTCAAAGAAAAAATTAAGGGAAACCAAGCAAATTGAGCAATTGCTGCTCAAGTTTAAAATAGACAAGACCCCTCAGACCCTTTTACATAATTTCTTCAATACCATTGAAAAAAAGCATGCGGAACTTAAGGAAAAAGGGGTAGAATTCCCTGAAATCGAGATAGACCAAATATGGATGAGTGTTCTTCAAAATACCGACATGGATCTTGTCAGGGACTTTGCCGTTGAATTTGAACTGATTGTAAATCCTGTATATCCCATGCCTCATCTCAATAAAATGATCGCTGCATGCAAAGATAAAAACCTCTTAATGGGCATCATCTCAAACGCCCAATTCTATACTCCTTTTCTTTTTAACTGGTTTCTCGATTCAAATATGGAACGCCTCGGCTTTAATCCTGATTTAATTTTTCTTTCATACAGGTTTGGATATGCAAAACCATCAAATCTTTTGTTTCAAGCTGCAATTGAAAAGTTAAAAGCGAGGGATATTCACCCATATTCCGTTCTCTACATGGGAAATGATATGTTAAATGATATTTATCCGGCAAAAAATGCCGGATTTCAAACGGCTCTTTTCGCAGGAGATGCAAGATCACTAAGACTAAGAAAAGATGACCCAAGATGTAAAAATCTATCGGCTGATCTTGTCATAACTGATCTTATTCAACTTCTCGACCATATACAGTGAGATATCTATTTTACCACCAAGGCACAAAAGCACAAAGAGAGGTAAGGAGAGAAAAATGAAACGCAATGAAAATGATCGACAATCCATAGAGGATATAAAGATAACAAAATCATATTATCCCGGTAAAAGCCCTCAAAAGGATGCTTGGTTGACGACATTCTATATCGAGAACCATCTCGATTACTATGCCTATCCTTATGATGTGGCTTCTCCGGAGCAGATTAGATTTATGGTCTATACGGAAGAAGACGAAAGATACTACCCATGCTCCGATCGAATGTTCGAAGCAATAATGAGCAGAGAACAATCAGCTTTTCTTCAGAAAAAATACAATGAAGTTCTCCAAAAGATACTTAACCTTTTAGACAGACTAATAGAGGAAAAAGAAGAAAAGAGCTATCTTGAATACCTAATAAGAATTAAACACAAACACGAAACAAAAGATGAAATAATGATACCGTCTCGCATCGAAAAGCGTCTTATGCGTATTTTTCTTAATCGAACCCAGATTGAAGACCCCTGCATGAGTGAAAAAAACCTCCGTAATCTTCGTGTTCGAAATGCTTTAAACTCAGATGCTTTTAATAAGGCTATAAACTATTTAGACGGTTCAGATCTTGACAAATCTCATAAAACCTTAGCGCAAATAAGAAAGGTTGTTGAATGTCTTGAACTAAAAAGGCTCTTTTCTCTTTCAGTTGAAAGTTCCTTGTGGGAATCGGATGCAGCCAAAAATTATACTCAAGATGATTATATCAGGCTTTTTCACAAACCGATAACAGGTAATGGAATCAAACCCCTTCTGAACTTTCTTGGAATTGAAGATAAACACAAATCCTTTGGAAACGCTCAGACAAAAAAGATACTATGGCTTGCTAATGAGGCCGGTGAAATCATGGTGGATCTCGCCATAATTAAGTTCCTGACAAAGTTGGGACATAAAATCATTATTGTGTTCAAAGAGGGTCCTCTTTTTACTAAAATTGCTTTTTATGATGCCCAGGAAGACGAAACGCTGAGCAAGGAACTTGAAGGGGCATTATTGGCCACGGAAAAGAACTTAAGTAAAAACAAACTTCTTAAAACGCTAAGGGGTGACAATGATATCATAGTAATACCGGATGGAACACGTGAAAAGCTCAATCTTCTTCTTACATCCACAACTTTTGCAAGAATATTCAAAGAGGTGGATGGTGTTATATCGAGAGGCAAAGACCAAAAGCAGCGATTCTTTGACACCCATTTTCAATTTACACAGGACATCTTTAATATATCTAAAGCCGGCGAGGGATCGGTTTCGATTTCTTATAAGCCTAAACATCCGTCTGTACTCAAGTTTTCACATAAGGATCTCGAAAAGAAAGCAAAAGTAATCATCAACCAGATGCACGAAGCCAAGAAAAAAGGGATGACAGTGATTTTTTACAGCGGTATTATCGCTTCTATTCCCGGAAAGATACAGATGGCAAAAAAAATCATGTCTGTTTTCATAGAATATCTAAAAAAGCAGCTTGACATGACATTTATAATTAATCCTTCTGAATACTTTGAGCCCGGAATGGATGCAGATGATCTTATGTATATGTGGGAAATAGTTCAAACCAGCGGCTTAATAGACATATGGCGCTTTCAGTCTTACGATGATATTGTTAAGGCATTTCAGATAATGAATAATAAAGTTCCGCCTGAATGGGTGGGCAAGGATGCAACATTCAGTACGGGATGCACCAAGGAGATGAAAGTTGCCCTTGAAGTCCTGGAAAAGCATCCGGAGATGCAGATCATTGGACCATCAAAGGAAAAGTTCATGAGGCGTAACGAATATGGCATCGGAATGATGCACGATAAACGGCTTGCCGAAATCGTCCAGCCTTGAAAAATAAGAAAAAGAGTAACATTTTAATAACGTTCAAAAGTCACCAGGAGTCTTATCTGTTACGGCCTCCTCTTATTTGTATCGTTCAGACGATTTGATAAAGTACTTACAGGCCCGCTGGTAGAACAGCATGACCCTTCGTGGGTAATCGTAATTGGGATTATATTTCGAGTTGTAGGCGAGTAGAGCCATATATCTATTGCCGTGTTGCTGCTGATGTAGATTATGCAAGTAGTGAGCAGCAAAATAGATTTGGGTCCTTGGATAAGCCCTGAGATCCTCCGGAAGCTGCTTCGGAGCATAGGGCACCTTTTGTTTCGTCATGTCCCGATGGATAGCGCGGGCAGTGGAACTGAGAATCTGGAACATCCCCTGGGCCGGATCCGGATATTTATACTTGAGACGATCAAGATCGCCAAACATATTATAGAAGTAGGTCTCAAAATTTCCTACTGCAAAGAGAAGAAAAGGATCCAGCCCGTAATAACTAGAGGCCTCATAGATAAACTGTGTGTACATTCTTGCCCGTTCCTTGGCCATGGGCAATCTTCTGGGATTGTAGTAGCCATACTGATACTGTCTCTGCATGTAGGGAGCCATGATATTGATGAACTCCTCTTTGGAAGGAAGCGGTGAAATATTTTCAGGATCCGGGCGGGGCAGATCCCATAAATTTTCAACCAAAAAGGCGTCGGCAAACTCCGGGTATTTTACAGTAAATGCAGATTTTTCATTCCAGTCAACATTGACATCCACAATAAAGCGGGTACAAAGATCAATTTGAAAGCTGTACCAGGAGAAGCCAAGCTCCTGGAGTCGATGCACCAGTTGGGCGGCATTTTCGTGGTTGGCATAACAGCCACACTGAATATCATAAACGGAATCCGGTTTATTGTTGTCGGCAAAAATAGGTGTCAAGGAGAGGATGAGCAGTGCGAGAACTATGATAGATTGTTTTGATACCATAATGTCCAAAATAATTAAACTTGTAACATTTTAGCTTTCTTTGCACTTGTGAATTCATTAATAATTAAATTACAAAGAAAAGTAAAGACCCGCGTGCTGAAAACCATATCCCATTACTCCGGGATCCTCAGGGAATATTGCCACTGAGGACATGGTTTTCATGTTCGAAGAGATGGGAGTTGAAACCGGAGTTGATGTTCATAGTCTTCTGGGTATTTCCCGATATCTTAAAGAGATTCTTTCCGGTGTTAATCTCGAAAGCTCACTTCTTAGGGCCGGTATGCCAAAGCAACGGGAAATAGATTTGCATTCTTGAATGATATATGTTATTTAAAGTGTTCTATTTTTTTTACTTGAGATGCTGAAGATATTTTGAAAAATTTTTCCCTTTTTTATTGAAAATCCGTAACACTTTAGCCCTTTGAAACCAGTTTATACAAATAAGCGGCCTTATTTTCAAACAGCTAAAATATTGAGACCTTTGAAAAATGCTCAATTTTGTTCAAGTTCAAGGAAGGCGAAAATTTTAACCACAGGAATACATTGAGTATTTTGAGGATAGCGCTAAAGGTTAGCGCTTATGCTTCACTCCGTGTCACTTCGTGCAAAATGTTGAGCCTGACGCAGAAATTGGGCGAAAGGGGGTGTTTTGCAAAGGCCTCTATTAGCAAACAAATACAATAGTTTATTGAACATCGACAAAAAGTTGTCGATTTAGTGCTGATAAGCGTCTCGAGTCGTGTTCCGGAGGAATGTAATGTCGCTGTTGAAAGTATATTATGAAAAAGAAGTTATA
>JAUVVS010000258.1 GCA_030604545.1 Deltaproteobacteria bacterium
GCACCGCACAAAGATTCTGTTTTTTGAATCTTTAACCCGGATTATTCATGAAACCCAAACCTTGACAGGGTTAATCACTTATTTTCAGTTTTTTATCTGCCACCGAGGGAGGGGACGGCGGCTGTGCGACTTGGAGTCGCACAGACCGTTGCGCTCCTGCGCAACGGCGCGCATTTCATGCGCCCGCCGCCCCCCCCCAGGCCCCGGGGAAACATAACATCTTACTGATTTATGAATAATCCGGGATAAACTCGCTACAATTCCCTGATTAGTTTGAAAAAGAGTGGAAGGGGCATGAGACAAATTGATTTTCCTTAGTGTACGCTCGTCCCGTTGGGTAGTCAGGAAGTTATTCTCAACAAGTATTTACTGGGCAAAATCGACAATGTATATTGCAATAGACCCGATTTTGCATTAATCCAAGACTTTTTTCAACCTGTTTAAAACAAACCCGGAAATTCCATAGATGGAGAATTCAAGTTGATGATTTGGGGAAAAAACAAAGATAAAACTTTCAAAAGCAAGAAGGCTTTTGCCTCACCTAAGCGTTTCAAGAGTATTACCCGCCGCATTTTTTTCTGGATGTGTGTTGTAGCTCTGGTGCCTCTGCTGATCGCTTCCATCCAGGGATACCATTGCGCAAGGCAGGCTGTAATTGACAGAGCGGGAAATCACCTTCTGAGCGTACTTAACTCAAGGAAATCAATGTTTTTGAGTTGGCTGGAGGAGAGGAAGGCGGATATACGGTCACTTTCAGTCATTTTTGATTATCTAGAAAACGATTCCCAAATCTATCAGCTCGATAATTCAACTATCTTGGATAGGTGTCGTATTCTTTTAAGAAAAGTTCACGAGAACAATCCCTCCTTTGAGACAATTGTGATTTTCGACCGGGAATGGAACCGGCTGTTGAGCATCAGTCAATCTGACCACTCAAATTGGGAACTCCCCCCTTCCGGTTTTGAGTCAGAATTAAAAGAGTCAGAGGATATCATGGTGGGTGAGAGTCATATGCACGAGGATGGCAGGATAGGGACGCACATTGGATATAAGGTTATTGATCAGAAAGGAGCGGTGGCCGGATATGTCCTGGCTAATTTAAACTTATCTACGACTATCAATCCTATTCTCACCGACCGCGCGGGGCTCGGAAAGACGGGCAAAGAATACCTCCTTTTCCCGGCTGAAGATCATTTTTACATTCATTCAGGGTATCAGAACACTATTATTGAGAAAAACTCGGATTTATCCAGGATTCTCTCCACCGAGTCACCGACTGTCATGGAATATGAGGATTATCGTGGGACTAAGGTCCTTGGCGTTTCAGTTAGAATTCCAGAGATTCAGTGTTTTATTGTAGTGGAAATAGATCAGGCAGAGGCTTTCGAATGGGTATATATTCTTCGGAAACGCGCCCTTCTCACTGTCACATTGACCTTATTTATCGTAATTTTTATTGCATTGAATAGCTCAAAACATTTGTCCCATCCATTGCTCAAACTTGTCGAGGTGTCGCGAAAGATTGCAAAAGGTCAGCACACTGAACGACTTGTTCCGTTTGGAGAAAGCGAAGTCCAAGAAGTGAGTGAGGCATTCAATAAAATGTTAGATGAATTGGCGGCTAGTCATCAGAGAATGGTTAGAGTATCTTCACTGGCCGCTGTAGGTGAAATGTCCTCCAGCATCGTCCATGAGATCCGTAATCCGCTGAGCTCGGTTAAGCTCAACTTTCAAGCATTACATAATAAATTCAAATGGAATTCGGATTATTCGGATCTGGCTGAAACATCCTTAAAGCAGTTAAATCGCATAGATAAGATGCTTTCAGACCTTCTTAATTATGGGAAACCTATCGATCTCAAACCATCGTCATTAATCTTTGGCAATCTTCTTAAAGAGGTATTGGAGATTGTTCGCGGTGCAATGGAGGAGAAAAAAATCAAGGTTGAAATTCAGGACGGGCTGAATAATAAACCATTAATTGCCGATCCTGAACAAATTCGGAGAGCTCTGACTAACCTGCTGACAAATGCAATCCAGGCTTCCCCATTAGAGGGGAAAGTAATAATCAGCGCAGACATCAGTCCGAAGGAGCCGGATAAAATTATCATTTCCATCCGAGATAACGGACCAGGAATTCCGGATCATATTAAAAAGGAGCTTTTTCGACCATTTTTCACTACCCGCAAAGATGGCACAGGCCTGGGACTGGCCAATGTAAAAAAGATTGTTGATTTTCATGGGGGAAATGTGACGGCGGAAAATGGGGAAGAAAAAGGCGCTATATTTACTATTGTACTTCCTTTGGGAGGGCCAACGGCGTGAGTACTATTTTTATCATTGATGATGACGAAGAGTTGTGTAATACCTTAAAGTTCCATCTCAGGGACAACGGACATGAGGTGAATTATTCTACAAACGCCTCCCAGGCGCTTGAGGCACTGGATAGACTGAATCCTGATCTTATTCTGTTGGATTTGAATTTACCGGATCGAAACGGATTAGAGGTTCTTAAATCCTTGCAGGAATCCCATACAAATTCCCCGGTGGTGATGATTACCGGAGAACAGGACATGAACGCCACGATTGAAGCCATGAGGTCAGGAGCTTTCGATTATCTGCGTAAGCCATTCGAATTGGATGATGTTCTAATATTGATAGAAAAGATTCAACGCTTTAATCCTTTGCTAAAAAAGCATTCAGCCAGAGTGATAACCGAAGCTGTTTCTGAAAAACCACTTGAGATTATAGGTTCCAGTAAAAAGATAGTCGAAGTTATAAAACAAATCGGTCTTTTATCCAGGAGCCATGTAACTGTATTGATTGAAGGGGAAAGTGGAACAGGTAAGGAACTTGTGGCCCGGGCTCTCCACGAGGCGACATCCCCTGGAAAGCCTTTTGTGGCTATCAACTGTTCTTCAGTTGTTTCCACTTTACTTGAAAGCGAGCTGTTTGGTTACGAGAAAGGGGCTTTCACCGGGGCAGCCTCCCTGAAAAAAGGCAAACTGGATTTTGCCGGAAATGGCAGCGTATTCCTTGACGAAATCGGAGATATGCCGTTCGAGTTACAAGCCAAAATCCTGCGTGTTCTTCAACAAAAAGTGTTTGAACGTGTAGGAGGCTTAGAGAACATTGCCTTTAATGCGCGAGTAATCACCGCAACAAACCGTAATCTCGCTTCCCTGGTCGAAAAAGGCGAGTTTCGAGAGGACCTTTACTACCGCCTGGCTGTTACCCGTATCAATCTCCCTTCTCTGCGTGAACGCACAGAAGATATTCCTTTGCTAGTGCGTCATCTTATTGGCCGAATCGCGCGCTCTTTGCATCGGAATGTCGAAGGTATTGAACAAGAAGCAATATTGCGCATGCAAAGATATGATTGGCCGGGTAATGTCAGGGAACTGGAAAATGTGCTTTCGAGGGCGATAGCCTTGGCAAAAGGCGCAGTGATCTCAGCAGATGATCTGGAGTTCTCTTTAGGTGGTGTAAAAAGCGAAGTACCTGCTCACGATAAAATCTTATCTTTATGGGAACTAGAAAAAAAACATATAGAAAAAACGCTAATAGCAACAGGATGGAATATCACACAAACTGCTAAAACACTTCAAATTGCGCCCAACACTTTGCGTAATAAAATATCCAAATTCAGCCTGCGAAAACCTCTCTAGTGTCGTGTCCCGCAAATAAGTTACCATATCCCCGTAGGGGCGCACCCGAGTGTGCGCCTACGGGCAGACACATGGGTCTGCCCCTAC
>JAUVVS010000055.1 GCA_030604545.1 Deltaproteobacteria bacterium
CGCTGTCTCAATAGGTACTGAGTGCTGGTTTGCGCTAATCCTATTATCGCTCATGGCATTTTTTCTCCTTGGTTTTAATACGAACTCAACAAATATAACCTCACTCCAAAGAGTTTGGAATTTTGAATTTCGGTCACCTGTCGAGAGCCTCTAGGTCGAACGATTGTTATTTGTGTGATATTTGGAATTTAATTTACTCCATTTGAGATAGATACACCCCTATGGCGTGAAACCAAAGCCGGGTCCTCTGGGCCCGGATTCTTTACTTTTGACGAATTGACAATGTTCGATTGACTATTGAAGGAATTCTTTCGATTGTCAACCAAAAATAGGTCCTTATTGGCAGACCCATAAGAACGAATTTCCGGACTTGACATTTCGTTGTTTTTCTCTTTTAAGTGGTATTGTTTTTTGAAAGTTAAGGGAGGGGTTAAGAGAGGGGTTGATTGTCGATGAGCGTCAATATCCTGTTTTTATACGGAACGACAGTTCTAATCTGGGGTACTACCTGGCTTGGGATCAAGTTTCAGCTTGGCAGTGTGGATCCCATGGTCTCGGTTCTTTATCGGTTCATCGCTGCGGCAATGATTATGATGGTGTATTGCAAACTGGCCGGCCTGAAGATGCGATTTCGGCTGAAGGATCACGTGTTTATGGCGCTTCAGGGGATGTTTCTGTTTTCTATCAATTACTGGATAATTTATTTGGCATCTGTTCACCTGACCAGTGGGTTGGTGGCGGTTATTTTTTCTAGTATTGTATTCATGAATATGATCAACGGTGCCGTGCTGATGGGTTCATCCATTCGCTTCAACGTGGTGGTGGGCGGAGGAATTGGCATTGCCGGAATCGCAATCGTTTTTTGGCCGGATATTTCGTCATTTAGCCTTTCGGACAAAGCGGCTGTTGGCGTGATGCTGGCTGCGATATCGACGTTTATGGCGTCGCTGGGAAACATTATTTCCGCACGTCACCAAAAATATGAGCTTCCTGTTATTCAAACCAATGCTTACGGCATGGCATACGGCGCCCTCATCATGGGCATAATCGTAATTGTAGGCAGTAAGGCATTCAATTTTGACATGTCCTTTCGTTATGTTGGCTCCCTTTTTTACCTTGCGGTCTTTGGAACCGTGATCGCTTTTGGGTGTTATCTGAAATTAATCGGCAAAATCGGCGCGGATCGTGCAGCATACGCCGCCATGCTGTTTCCCATTGTGGCCCTTGCCATCTCCACGGTTTATGAAGGCTATCAATGGTCCGCGCATAATATTATCGGGATGGTGTTGGTGCTGATCGGCAATGGATTGGTTATCAATAAAAAAGCACTAGCAAGGTAACAACCCTGTAGGGTCGAGACCTTTGAAGCTTGATAGTTACTTTCAGAGGCAAAAATGTTACCGGGAAGTTTATTTTAGGAGAATATAGCAATGGAGTGGGAACAACTAAAAACGATACGCGGGCAACTTGAGAATCGGGCTATCGACATGGGTGCTCGATTTTTCGGTGTGGCCGATCTAACAGGAACCCTTGAGACAATCGTGGAACAAGGTGGTAATTTTCTGGCTGTCTTCCCTCGTGCTCTCTCTTTGGGCATAGCACTGAACGATGGCATTGTTGATCAGCTACCTCGCCACAAAGAAGTAGGTGTGGCACGGACTTACGATTACCTCTATTACACTGTTAATCAATCCTTGGACCGGATAGCTCTGAGCCTGAGTGTCATTTTGAATGAGAATGGTTTCCAGACATTGCTAATTCCTGCTTCAGATACAATTGATAACAAAAAAGTTCAGGGACTTTTTTCTCACAAGCTGTCAGCTAGGCTAGCGGGACTGGGTTGGATTGGCCCAAGTTGTTTGCTGATCACACCCGAGTTAGGGCCTCGTGTACGTTGGGTCACAGTTTTAACTGATGCCTTTTTAGAGTCGGGCAACCCACTTCCAAACCAATGCGGTGATTGCCAGAAATGCGTCGAAGCCTGCCCACCAAAGGCCTTTACAGGCCGTCCTTTTGATTCCTTAGAATCTAGAGACGCTCGCTTCAACGTCCAGCGCTGTATAGATTATCGCCTTTATCTCAAAAATAAGACTACAGGGGTCAAGGTTTGTGGGATCTGTGTTTATGTATGTCCATTTGGCTTTAGGGAAGCTTAAACCTTCAGTGCGTCTCAACCTACCAGCGCATCTATTACTCACGGCTTGATTTAATGATTTAAAAACACTTTCGTAAAAAGGTCTCTTTTTTGACTGAACTATTACAATAAACCATGATAAGGAAGTGCCAATGGATATTTTTGAGCACCGGGCAAGACAGACTGCGGATGCGTCAAGACCTCTTGCAGAAAGGATGCGGCCGGTACATATCGACGAGTTTGTCGGCCAAAAGGAGGTCGTGGGAAGGGGTACTTTAATACACAAAGCCATTGATAATGACCGGATTTTTTCTATGATTCTCTGGGGTCCTCCAGGGTGCGGTAAAACAACACTTGCAAATATCATTTCAGGTGAAACCCGTTCACATTTTGTCCGGTTCTCTGCCGTGCTTTCAGGTGTAAAGGATATCAGGGCCGTTATAAAGGATGCAAAAAATCAACAAATGCTTTATCGAAAAAGGACGATTCTTTTTGTTGATGAAATACACAGATTTAACAAGGCCCAGCAGGATGCATTTCTCCATCACGTTGAAAGCGGGCTGATAACCCTGATTGGAGCTACTACTGAAAATCCTTCCTTCGAGGTAATACCGCCTCTTTTGTCAAGATGTCGCGTGATTACCTTAAAGACTCTTTCGAAAGATGATATTGCCGTTATACTGAACCGTACCCTTAAAGATGTGAAAAAGGGTCTTGGACATTTGGGTCTTGTTTTGGCTCGAGACGCACTATCCCACCTTATAAATATTGCAGAAGGTGATGCCCGTGTTGCCTTAAATAGTCTAGAAATAGTAGCCTCACTCTTAATATCGGAAAGTGATACTTCAGATAAAGAAAGAAATCGTCTTATAACGCTTCAAGATTTAGAAAAAGCGTTGCAAAAAAAGGCACTGTTGTATGACAAGTCAGGCGAAGAACACTATAATCTAATTTCAGCATTTCATAAAAGCTTAAGAGGAAGCGATCCCGATGCAGCACTTTACTGGCTTGAGCGAATGCTTTCCGCAGGTGAAGATCCTTTTTATATTGTCCGCAGGATGGTCAGATTTGCATCCGAGGACGTGGGGAATGCAGATCCCTATGCGCTTAGGATGGCTTTGAGCGCTATGGAAGCATTCAAATTTCTCGGGCATCCGGAAGGTGAACTGGCTCTTGTTCAGGCTGCCGTTTATCTCGCCACGGCACCAAAAAGTAACAGTATATATGCAGCAGCCGGAAAGGTAAAGGATATCATTAAAAGTTCAGGAGCGCTTCCAGTACCTTATCACATACGAAATGCGCCGACAGAGCTGATGAAAGAGCTTGGATATGGAAAAGATTATAAGTATGCACACGATTATAAAGGCGCATATGTTCCCCAGGATTATTTGCCGGATAAATTGCAGGGTCAGGTTTTATACTTTCCAACAGACAGAGGCTATGAAGAGACTATTAAACAAAGGATCGACAAGTGGCGAGCTCTGAAAAAAAAGAAAAAAGGATAATTATAAAGTAATAAATACACTAATTTTTTTCTTTACTTGATCAATAGTTATTGTTACAAATAACGGGTAAAAATATAGAGGAGAATTGTAAAGATGAGTATCAGCAGAAAATTGGGAATCTTGGTTTTTTGTGGCGTACCAGCTATTGTTGGTGGTGGAATTGTTTATGCTATTTGGGGAAGCTATACCCCGGTTATCATTTATGAAACCCTTCTCTTGCTTGTAGCCGGCGGTTTTATCAGCAAGTGAATATACTGTCCTTAAAACAGCCCCAAGGACTTTTTCCATCCCGCATCGGTGGGACTCAAAACCGTTTATAAAAGACTTTTTACGAGACTATTATTATTGATTGGCTTTTGCCTTTTGGTCGAGCCTTTTTTTATATTTTTTGATTATTGTTTAGAATCTAATCGGGAGTGCCATGGTAGAGAGAATACGTCCTAATATGATCCTGTGGTTTTTTTTGGTCCTTTTTTTCATTTCGATTTTTTTGTTGGGTTGGATTTTCCGGCCTTTCTTTTCGATTATTATCCTTGCTGCCGTCGTAACGGGTGTTTTCAACCCGTTTTTCACTTTTTTAAAAAGAAAAGTTAAAGCGCCTATTGCGTCACTTATTACATGTGTTCTTATCTTTTTTATCCTGTTTATTCCTATAGTCTTTTTTGTAGGCATATTATCCAAAGAAGCTTATGATCTCTATCTTTTGGCAAAAAGTGCAGTGCTGGGCGACCAGATAAAAAACCTTCTTGAAAGTAGTAAGATTATTGAAAAGGTAAACCTTATTCTTTCAAATTTCAAAATAGAGTTTACGGGTGAAGAACTTAACAAAGCGATTTCAGAGATGGGTAAAGTTGTTGGCTTTTTCCTCTATGAGCAGGCCAGATCAATTACTTCTAATATATTTAAGTTTTTTTTAAGCTTCTTTTTTATGCTTCTTATCATCTACTATCTTCTAATTGATGGAAACAGGCTTGTTTCGTTTATCAACGATCTTTCTCCCCTTCCAAAGGAGCAGGATGACAAATTAATCCAGAAATTTAAGGATCTGTCAGGAGCCGTTCTGATCGGAAACGGACTTGGAGGTTTGATCCAGGGCATAATAGGGGGGGGTGTATTTGCGCTTTTCGGTTTAAAATCACCTTTTCTGTGGGGTGTCATAATGTCCCTGCTCGCATTTCTTCCTATTGTTGGAATAGGGATTGTATTTATTCCTGCAGCTATTTATCTTTTACTAATAGGACGAATTGCTGCAGGTATATTTTTTATTGTCTTTTACATTTTCCTTTCCGGCGGCATCGAATACCTTTTCAAACCCAAAGTGGTAGGCCAGCGGGTACAAATGCATACGCTTCTTGTATTTCTTTCCATTATTGGCGGGTTAAAGCTATTCGGTATCCTTGGCATTATCTATGGTCCCCTGGCAATGACCGCTTTTTTAACATTAACGGATATCTATCATGCCAGTTACCAAAAGCTGATTGAATCCAAGGGTGTTGATGTCGTTAATCGTTAATCGTTATTTGTTAATCGAGTGTAAATATCCCTGAGTAGTTATAACCAAATAATTAATAATCATCAGGTGTTGTTATAATGCTTACAGAGAAAGTGCCCGAGATCAGCATCGAGCGCGAGATGAAAAAATCATATCTCGATTATGCCATGAGTGTGATCATCGGAAGAGCCTTACCGGATGTGCGTGATGGGCTAAAACCGGTTCACCGTCGTGTATTATTTGCAATGCGTGAACTAAAAAGTGATTGGAATAAACCATATAAGAAATCTGCTCGCATTGTTGGTGATGTTATCGGTAAATATCATCCACATGGTGACACCGCGGTTTATGATACGATTGTGCGTATGGCCCAGGATTTTAGTCTGCGGTATCCTCTTGTTGACGGCCAGGGCAATTTTGGTTCCATCGACGGAGATCCTCCCGCAGCAATGCGATATACAGAGATCAGGATGACGCGTCTTTCGCATGAGATGTTGGAGGATCTTGAAAAAGAGACAGTTGATTTTACACCAAATTATGATGGATCTTTATCAGAACCCGTTGTCCTTCCGGCAAAAATTCCTGCGCTTTTGATAAATGGTTCTTCCGGCATAGCGGTGGGCATGGCCACAAACATCCCGCCTCACAACCTTTCCGAGGTAATCACGGCGATTAAAGCCCTTATAGACAACCCTGATCTTACATGGCAGGATCTTATGCAATATATTCCAGGACCCGATTTTCCCACAGCTGGGATAATTTACGGTACCAAAGGCATTTATGATGCATATAAAACCGGTCGAGGTATAATAAGGCTTCGGGCAAGGACTATTATTGAAAAGGACAAAAGAACGAAAAAAGAAACGATCATAATTACTGAACTTCCTTATCAGGTCAACAAGTCCAAGCTCATCGAAAAGATTGCCGTCCTGATGAAAAACAAACAGATAGAAGGGATACAATATGTAAGAGATGAATCCGATAGAGAAGGTATGCGGGTTGCTCTGGGTCTTAAAAAGGACCAGGTATCGGTAGTGGTTATCAATCAACTTTATAAGCATACACAGATGGTGACAAGCTTTGGCATTATTTTACTCTCGATTGTAAACAATCGACCCGAGCTTTTGAATCTCAAAGAGCTCCTTGAGCATTTCATATTTCACCGTAAAGATATAATCATCAAGAGAACCCGGTATGATCTGAAAAGTGCTGAAGAGCGAGCCCATATACTTGAAGGCTTGAAAATTGCGCTTGATAACCTAGATGATGTTGTTTTCTTGATTCGAGAATCGAAAACACCAACAGAGGCCAAAGGGAGACTGGTCGAAGCGTTCAATCTTACTACAATTCAGGCCCAAGCTATATTGGATATGCGTCTCCAGAGACTTACCGGACTTGAACAGGAGAAGATATTAGAAGAATATGAGAATGTCCTTAAGGATATCAATAGATTCAAGAAGATACTTGGCAGTGAGCGTCTTGTTTTAAGTATTATTAAAGATGAACTTTCCGTGATAGAAGAAGATTTTGGAGACCATCGCCTGACAGAGATTGTTGAAGCTACAGAGGAGTTAACCATTGAGGATATGATTGTTGAAGAAGATATGGTTGTTACCATATCGAATAGCGGTTATATCAAGCGGAATCCAATCACGCTGTACCAGAGCCAGCGCCGAGGTGGAAAAGGGAAGACCGCCATGGGTACAAAGGAAGAAGATTTTGTTTCTTTTCTCTTTGTGGCATCCACTCACCACACCTTCCTTTTCTTTACAAATCGGGGAAAGATATACTGGTGCAAGGTATATGAAATTCCCCAGGCGGGTCGTCAGAGCCGTGGCAAGGCGATTGTTAATCTTCTTAACTTTGAAAAGGACGAAAAACTTACAACGGTCCTGAATGTTCCATCATTTGAGCCTGGTTATCATGTTATTATGGCCACAAAAAACGGACTGGTTAAAAAAACAGACCTAATGGCATACAGCCGACCCAGAACAGGAGGTATTATTGCCTTGAATCTGGCTCAAGGAGATGAACTGATTGCAGCAATGATTACCGATGGAACATACAATGTCTTTTTGGGTTCTTCAATGGGAAAATCTATACGTTTTCACGAATCTGATGTTCGACCAACCGGTAGAATTGCAGGGGGAATACGTGGTATGCGTCTTGCTCCTGGTGATCGGATTGTAGGCATGGAGGTTTTAAGCCATGGCCAGACTCTGTTTACGGTAACTGAAAACGGATACGGTAAAAGAACCTCAATTGATGAGTATCCCGTTCAGAAACGTGGGGGCATGGGTGTTATAACAATAAAGACCAGCGAACGGAACGGACAGGTCATTGCGATTCTACTTGTGGAAGACGACAACGACCTAATGCTCATGACCGACATTGGAAAGATAATACGGATGCCCATCAAAGGAGTTTCGGTTATCAGCCGTAATACACAGGGTGTAAAGCTTATTGGAATAGAACCGGAAGAGAGAGTTGTCGGAGCGGCCAGACTTGCTGAAAAGGAAGAATAAACGTAACCCTGAACCCTGAACCTCTGAACGGTGAACTATTACGAATAAACAAAAATGAAAATAAGATCAAAAATAAGCAACCCGCGTCATAAGGGAGAAGGCCACCGGAATAGGCTGCGAAACAAATTTCTTGATTCAGGACTATCCGGTTTCCATGACTATGAGGTTATTGAACTCCTTCTGACAATTGCTACTCCACGAAAGGACTGTAAAGAATCCGCAAAAGCTGCTTTAAGAAGGTTCAAAAATTTGCAAGGTGTACTCGAAGCATCACCTAAAGAGCTTAATGAAATTAAGGGAATAGGACCAAAGAATCTATTTGGGGTCAAGCTTATAAAGGCTGTTGCCGACCGATATCTTGAAAAGAGATTGATAAGGAAAGATCCTATAAACAGTTCTAAAGAATTGTTTGATTATCTCTACATCAGTATAAGAGATAAAAGCCGTGAGTGCTTCAAGACTATTTTTCTCGATGCCAAAAACAGGGTTATTGCAACAGAGACTCTCTTCGAAGGAACATTAAACGCCAGTTCTGTTTATTCCAGGGAGGTTATAATTGCTGCCCTTAATCACCATGCTGCAGCGCTTATCTTTGCCCATAACCATCCCTCAGGTGACCCAAAACCATCAGAAGATGATATCTCCATTACACGCCGGCTTATTTTTGCATGCAGGGTAATGGGAATAACAGTTCACGAACATCTAATAATAGGAGAAAATAAATATTTCAGCTTTGCGGATCAGGGTTTTATCTCAAGAATGAATCGAGAATTTGATAGACAGAATATTAATTATACTTAAAACGGTCGTAATATTTTAGCTGTTTGAAAACAAGGCCGCTTGAAAGATAATTAAATTTTAACCGTGTAAAACTCGCGCATAAGTGAGTGTAAAGAAAGAAGTTTGAGGTCAGACAATTACACGGCTGAAAATTTAATCACCTTTCAAGCTTATTTGTATAAACTGGTTTCAA
>JAUVVS010000155.1 GCA_030604545.1 Deltaproteobacteria bacterium
CTTAAATCTTAAATTTTTAAATCTTCAATTCAAACGATCTGCAATTGTTCGAAATAGAGACACAATACCGGCTAAAATTTTTTGCCATAAAAAGCACAAATTTCAGAACTAATAAAACCGTGAACGGTTACTATAAATCTTTTCCTACTCAACCACTTAACCACTCAACTATTTGACGATGGAGGTCTGATATTCTATATATCTCCATCTTCGATCATATTTTCCATAAGATTAAAATAATCTATCCCTGCCATTCTGAAGCCCTCCTTGCCGTATTTCATGTTTGCTTCAATGACATACAATATATTATCATTCATAAGGATATCAATACCTACATCATCCCATTGGCATGACAGTGCAGTATGAAGGGCAAGATCAAGTGCCTCCTGGGGGACAGGATCTAAGCTTACAGTTGCACCTACTGCAACATTACTTCGAAATTCACCTTGAGGTGCGATTCGCCAATAGGCAAGAACTATTTTTTTGCCAATAACAACTACCCTTATGTCTCTGTCTGTCGGCAAATACTCCTGAATATATGCTGTTGCCGTTAAGCTGCAATAGTTAGAAAGGTCATCTTTATTTCTAATAAGGTAGACCCCTCTACCCATCGCTGATCCCCTTGGAATCTTACCAATAAATGGGAATGCAAAATGATCGGAAATGGTAGACTTTTGGCGATTTCCATAAAAGGCTCTTGTCCCGGGGTGCGGTATCTTGAGCAAATTAAACAGGGCGGTCTGTTTTATCTTATCCTGTACACATTTATATGTATGATAGCTTGGAAAAGTGCTTTTACCCACAGCATCAAACAGATCAGCGTAAAACGTTGTAGGATAATAAATCTTTTTTGCATCTCGTATCAGACAAGCATCTTTATCGCTATAATCGGAAAAATTAGGCCTAACTCCTAAGGTTATAACGTTTTTGCAGTTTCTAAGACGTGTTTCAAGGGCAACAACTCTTTTCGATTGCGGATTTCGAATTGAGCCCGCCTGCCTCGCCTGAGGGCTCGCGATCCGCCTGCCTCGCGTTGCAAGGAATTGCGGGCAGGTGGTGGCGGTCAGGGATTTTATATTGTTCTTTGTCATTTTTTAAGTTCAGATATCGTTAAGTCGTCGAGTAGTTGAGTAGTTAACCAGTTAACTATTTGACGATGTCTGAAGTCAATAATCAGCGGTTGCTTTCTCAAACATTCAGCGTTAGTTGTTATTCTTACACAGTTCGAACACTTTCTTTATTATCTCTTTGCTATTTTTTATATGGCTACCCGGCCAGTATATTCTTTGGCAACCACTGCAAATTTGAAAAATATCATTGGTTTCCCAGATATAATCAGGCACTTTGCCGCGTATGGAATCTTTATCCGTCTCGTTAATAAGCGTGTTGCATCTTATGCATCTTGAAAATGGTTTTGTGTCTGATCGATTGAGCTTAAGTAGTTTAATTACTTCTTTTAACTGTTCAAAGGGATTGTTTGATTTAATGAATATAAGTTGATGCGATTTGTGCCTATTCTGATAAATAAGCTTGGTTCGAGTAAGCAGTATCCGTCCATTCTCCCAAGAATCTATAAACCTGCTTCTTGAAACTTCAGGTTCATAAATTGTATTAAAGCCAAGGATCCTTAGCCATTTTGCCAGTTTCCCAAGAGTTCTTTCCGCTGCAAAACATATCTCATGTGATTTTTCCATTTCCCTATAGCTATTTTTCTTACGGTGAACTATTACTACAAATCCTTTTCTGGTTCTGATTCAGGAAGCGCCAAAACAAATATCGACGGTGAAACTTTAACATCAGTCCAGTATTTATCAATAATAAGGGAAAATACTACATCATCGTTTGAAATCACGAGTTTTAACGGAACCCTGTATCCATTAATATTTTGCATTCTGCTAAATATGGCTTTGTACACAAGAATGCCGGATGTATCAAACATTTCAATCTTGTAAACTTTTGTTTTACTATCCTCAAGGTATATCCTCTCAATTGTATCCGCTCTGTTATTATTTAGGATCAGAACATATCCTTCTCCGGACTCATTCCTTTCAATAGCAGCATCATTGTGCTCATGAACCGGCACACGACCTGCTAACAGCGCAATAATATCGATGGATTTAACGGGTATCAAAATGATTTTCTTCAGGCTGGCATCAGTTGATCGTTTTTTATAAAAGCGACGCTTGGCGTGGGATATAACATAGAAATATTTACCATCACTTGAAAGACTTATGGAAGGTTGTCCTGGAATACTGAAAATCTCGAAGCGAAGTTTACCCTGTCTTGAGCCAATCCATGCCACACGGGCGGTCTGGAGTTTACCCTTGTTCCATAATTTTATCCTGCCGAGGCCCTTGAAGGTCTTAAGCTTATTATTTGTAGTTTCCAGCTTTAAAAGTATTTTCCCGGCTTCAGTCAGTGTTTCTACTTGCTTGGCCGGTCCCTTTAAATCGAAAGGCTTTTCCATAACCTTGCCGGTGAGGCTGCTGCAAGAGAAAAACAAAAAAACAAAGATAAATGCAAACCACTTGAAAAAATCCCATCTCTTCCTTAATAACTTTCTTGCATGTTTGAAATAATCGCTCATATCCATAAATACGTCTTGCCGTCTATCCCTTCTAAAATTCTTCCTCGGTTAGCGCCCTAATCTTTTTTTCAAGATCTTCTTTATCCTCTTTTTTCTGCTGGAGGGATCTCTTATAGTACTCAAGAGCATTTTCCTTGTCGCTAATTTTCAAATATGCATCACCGAGATGCTCTAATATGATCGGATCATCGGGAACCAACTCGACCGCCCTTTTCAAAAGTTTCAACGCCTTTTGGTAAAGCCCTTTTTTAAAATAAACCCATCCCAGGCTGTCTGTGATATAACCGTCATCAGGCTTATATTGTAACGCTTCTTTTATCAGATGCTCGGCCTCATCCAGATTACGCCCCAAATCCGCATATGTATACCCAAGATAATTCAATGCATCGGCATTTTTTGGCTCAAGTCTTATCACTTTTTTCATCTCTTCTATAGAATCATCTTTCCTGTCCCACTTATCATAAACAATACCTAGACGGAAATGGAGGTCTACGTTTTCAGAATCAATCTCAAGGCCCTGTTTTAATACTTTTTCCGCGTTTTCGAATTCCTCAATATCTTCATAAAATGAACCAAGATAGTTCATAAACTCCGGATTATCAGGGACTTTTTTTATAACATTTTTCAAAAAAATGATTGCATCTCTAATTTTTCCCTGTTCTTGATATATAAAAGCAATATGAACCGCAGCATTCTGATAGAACCTGGAGCCCGGCACTACTTTTTTTAAATACATCATGGACATGTCCATGTCTTTGATTCCATCAAAGGCTATGCCGATAAGATAATGAATTTCTGAACTGTCCGGTGCACCCGGTAACATGCCTTTAAGAACTATTATGGCGGCTTCATATTCTTTTTGATCCATAAAGAGTTGATAAACTTTTTTTATTACTCCCGAGTTGGATATACTCCTTTTGCCCAGATCCTTGAAAATTTTTTCAGCTTCTTTTGCCTTTCCTTTTTTATAATAAAAATAACCAAGTTCCATGGCAGCTCTTATATTGGTGGAATTTCGCTTAAGAATATCTTTATATATCTGAACAATATTTTTCTCTTTACCAAGGGTTTTGTAAAGTTTTATAAGTTCAAATCGAGACTCATCAAGGTTGGATTCCAATTCTAAAGCCTTTATAAATTCCTTTTCAGCTTCCATATGATTACCTTGCTCTATATGGATCTTTCCAAGAAAAAAATGCCCTGAATATGATCCGGGAAAATGCTCAATTAACCGACCGTATATTTTCAACGCTCTGTCGAAATTGCCTTCCCACGTATACAATCCGCCAAGTAATAAATATATATTATGTTGTTTCGGATCATTGGTAAGAACCTTTTCATATGCTTCTTCCGCATCATCAAAATGTTTCAAAATCTGTTTAATCTTTCCATATATAATAAGTGTTTCCACGTTATTTGGATCTTTTTCCAGAACCCTTTCAATAATACTTAATGCTTTTGGATTGTCATTTTTCTTCAAATATAGGCTTGCCAGTTCTCTTTGCAAATATGAAGACTCGGGATCTTTTTCAATGGCTTTCTCAAGGTATAAAATAGCATCATCCAGTTTGCCCATCTTTCTTTTTAATTGGGCTTCTGTAAAGTAGTAATAACGGTCCGAAGGTTTAATTAAAATACTCGGTTTTTTTTCAGCCGGCGGCGTTATCTTTTTATTGAAAGTACAACCTGAAAATAACATTATGATAATTATAAAAATGATAAGTTTAAAATGATTTATTTTCATTTATATAATACCTTTTCTTTATCGTCTCCACTGAACCCTGAATCCGTGAACGGTTACCATTTTTCAAAGGGCTCTATACGAATCAAAGTCGGGAATTTCCTGTTTAAAAAATTCTTTTAGCCTTTTAAGTATATTCTTTTCCACCTGACGAACACGCTCCCTTGATATCCCGTAACTATCACCGATCATCTGCAACGTAACCGGGTCATCGGAAAAGATGCGCTTTTCAAATATTTCAAGCTCTCTTTGAGTCATTTGTTTTTTAAATTCCTCAATTTTATTATGGATCAATGCCTCAATTTCCTTTTTTGCCACTTGATCTTCCGCAGATTCAACATTTGTTTTTAAGAAAACAATCTTTTCAGTATCTGAGTCATCTTTTACCGGGGCATCCAAAGAAACATCCCATCCGTCAAGTCTCTGGTCCATATCTGCGATTTCACGCTCAGATACTCCCAATCTTTCTGAAAGGAGTTTTGGTTTTGGATCAAAGCCTTCGTCAATCAGTTTCTGTTTTTCCTTTCTTAATTTGAAAAAGAGTTTACGCTGTCCTTGAGTAGTTCCAATTTTTACAAGACGCCAATTATCCATTATGAATTTAAGAATATATGCCTTTATCCAAAATGAGGCATAATATGAAAACTTAACATTTTTATAAGGATCAAATTTCTTAACAGCCTGCATAAGTCCGATATTTCCTTCCTGAATAAGGTCTAAAAGATTCTGCATCCATACCCGCTGGAACTCCAGTGCAATCTTAACAACAAGCCTTAGGTTGGAAGTTACCATAATGTATGCAGCTTCACTATCACCATGTTCCCTGACCTTTATGGCAAACTCTCTTTCTTGTTCTCTTGTCAATAGTTTGTATTGGCTAACCTCCGTTAGATACCGTTGAAGTGGGTCAAATTTAACAAGAGCCCTATCAGAAGATTGTCTAACGGGCTTTTTAAAATCACCTTTGATATCAACGGTACCTTTTTTATCTCTCTTTTTATGATGTGCTTTTTTTTCTTTCTTATTGCTCACGATACTGGCCTAAGTTAAAAAGCTGTGGTTTGTTTGGTTAATATTTTTATGGACATATAACAGAGTTTATGGTATTAATATAGTTTGTGTCCATCCAGAAATGGTAGATTTTGGTTCAAGACAAGGCCACAGCATTTTTTCGAACGCAGGCGTAGTGTGTCTACGTCGAGTATCGCAAAAGTGCGAGAACGCCGTATTGGGTCAAAAGATGCCATTTCTGGATGGACACTAGTTTTTGTGCGCCTGTAGCTCAGTTGGATAGAGCAACGGACTTCTAATCCGTAGGCCGCAGGTTCGAATCCTGCCAGGCGTACCATAATGATTTCAAAGGATTAACCAATTTTTGGCCAACCCTTATACCCCTATATTAACGTATTCTTTAAACCACGTCAATCACTCATCAAAAACAAAACCTTTAAACAATCCATTGCAACTCCGCTCTACTTTCTCTCTTAAAGCCATCACATAATCGGGTCTTTTTTCATCTTTCCAGCATGGATAACC
>JAUVVS010000041.1 GCA_030604545.1 Deltaproteobacteria bacterium
CTCTGCTATGACTTTAATAACTTTCGGAATTCCTGTTTTGGTCGCAATCGAAAGGGAGCGGGCAAGAAGAAAATCTCCTACGAGAACCGCTATGGAATTACTCCATATAGCATTTGCTACGGGTTTACCCCTGCGTAATGTTGCCTCGTCTACAAGATCATCATGCAATAGGCTTGCTGCATGCAAGTATTCAAAAATGGTTGAAAAAGTCTTGTCATAGTTTTCTTTATACCCACAAATTCTTGCAGAAAGGACCATAAGTAATGGCCTTAACCTCTTTCCACCATTGAACAAAATATGATTTGCCGTCTTAGAAACAAGGTCTAGATATGGATTCAGATTTTGCTTTAAAGCGGCTTCTATATCAGCGAGATCATCTTCGACCATTGCCAGAATTTTTTGTTTTAAGTCACTCATACAGGTTCTCCAATAAGATCATATTCAAGAGCATCTGTCACCATCACACTGCCGAAGCAACCAATCTCTAATTGTTCGGAATTAATATAGGTAATACCATCGACCTCAGGCGCCTGAAAATATGTTCGCCCTATGAAAAGATCATTTTCTAACTTCTCTTCAACTAAAACCTTATAAACTCTACCTATGTGGTTCAAGTTATTTTTTAAAGATATTTCTTTCTGGCGTGACATGACCTGGTCATACCTATCCTTTGCAACGTCTTTCGGGACATGATCGGAAAGACTGTGAGATGGAAGGTCTTCAAAATCAGAATAAATAAAAACTCCCAAATGATCAAAATGAACATCCTCTATAAAATCTAAAAGCTGCTTAAAATCTTTATCTGACTCTCCGGGAAAACCGACCATTATTGTTGTCCTGAGGGCGGCATCGGGAACAAGTGTCCGTATTTTATCATAAAGTCTGCAAAGGTCATCATGGGTATATATTCTTCCCATTCTTTTTAAAGAAGATTTGCTTACATGTTGGATAGGAATATCAAAATAGGAACAGATATTATTATGTTCTGCAAATGTTCTTATAATATATTCGTCAATACTTTCCGGATGCCCGTAAAGGGTTCTAATCCAAACATTGTCTGATATGTTTGATAGCTTCTCAAGCAATTTCTTAAAGCTAACGGGTGGGCATAAATCCTTTCCATAGGATGTTGTATCCTGGGCAATTAGTATCAGTTCTTTTACACCACCTTTGATTAATGAATGAAATTCACCAACGATATTGTCAATGGGGCGACTTTTTTGTTTACCACGAAGTTTTGGAATAATGCAATAAGTGCAGTTCCTGTTGCACCCTTCTGCAATTCTAATGTATGACATATAAGAAGAACTTCGCACTCTTGGTGTGTCCTGTTTTTGAAGTGTAATCAAATTTGGATCCGGTAAAATACATAACAAATTATTCATAGAGCCTTCGGCCGCATGTATGATCTTGTCAAAGGCGCCGGTGCCAAGGAATATGTCGTCTTCCGGTAATGCATTGGCAATTTGTTCTCTGAAGCGTTCGGGAAGGCATCCGGTAACAATTAAACGTTTGCATAATCCATTTTCTTTAAAACTTGCCAGTTCAAGGATTGCATCGATAGATTCATTGACTGCAGACTCTATAAAACTGCATGTATTGATAATTATTATCTCAGCTTCAGCCGGATCATTTGTAATTGTCCAATCTTTTTTCATGAGATCGCCCAGCATTATTTCGCTGTCAACTAAATTTTTAGCACAGCCCAAACTGACCAGATACAGTTTCATCATTTATTTGTCTTTAAACCCTTTTGAGTAATAATCGATCAGTGTCCCGTCCTTTTCCTGAACAACGATCAGACACTCAACATTATCAAGCCTGTCTACCAGCTCAAGGCCTTTTTCGCGCCCTAAAACCATAATTGCAGTTGCAAGGCCATCTGCAAATGTGCATGTATCAGCCATAATGGAAGCGCTGACGATTCCGTTTGTTACGGGATATCCTGTCTTAGGATCCATCACATGGGAATAGCGCTTTCCGTCTATTTCAAAAAAATTTCTGTAATCACCACTTGTTGCAATGGCTTTATTATGTAAGGATACTACTTTATATACGTGATCATATGACGCATCTTTTTTGGGGGTGTTGATACCTACTTTCCAATATCTACCGTCTTTTTTAAAGCCTGAAGCATATACTTCTCCACCGATTTCCACAAGAAAGTTTTCTATTCCGTGGGTTTTAATAATCTCTGCAACTTGATCAACTGCATATCCTTTTGCAACGGATGAAAGGTCAAGAGAAATGGATGCTTTCTTTTTTCTACAGTATCTATTTTCCAATATCTCTATTTTGTTAAACCCTAAATCAGCTAAAAGTTCTTTTATTTCTTCCTTCTTAGGGATAGTTTTAATTATTGCCGGACCGTTAAAACCCCAAAGGTCGGCCAGCGGCTTTATTGTACCATCCCATGCCCCGTTTGTAAGTTTATAAATATTTTCAGCAACAATCATTACATTTAAAAAGTCATTTGAAACATAAAATTTTTTGTCTGTACTTTTCTCGGCATTAAATCTGCTGATTTCGCTGTCTGTTCTATATATGGACATGCTTCTGTTTATCTCTTTAAGCCGTTCTTCAATTTGATCTTTGAGGGCTTTTACATTTTTAAAAAACTGGGTAACAACCTTAATATGATAGATTGTACCCATGGTCTTTCCTGAAAATAGAACTTCTTTTTTTGGGTTGCATCCGGCAAAGAGTACGATAAAAATAACTATAGTTAGTGTATATCGATTCACAGTTAAGACCCTCAATTATAAATACAAGTATTCTTAAATCATATCTCGTTAAGTCGTCGACTCAACCACTTAACCACTCAACTATTTGACGATGTCTGTAAATACGATTAAGTATTATAATTAGTTTATTCGTTTAATTTATGAGCTTGAATTACCTAGTAAAATGTTTAAAAATGATCACGAAAATACGAATTAGAGTACTAAAGTTAGATGTTTAAGTGTCTCCATCCGGAAATGGTAGATTTTGGTTCAAGACAAGGCCGCAGCCCTTTTGCGACCGGAGGCGTAGTGAGACTACGTCGAGGATCGCAAAAGAGCGAGAACGCAGTATTGGGCCAAAAGATGCCATTTCCGGATGGAGACTAACATATTCTCGGAAGCTGCTCCCCCGTTAACATATCGACGATTCGGGTTCCTCCAATACGTGTTTGCATGAAAACGTTACCTGGATTATCGGAAATCACTTCCCCAATAATACATGCATCTTTGCCGAATTCATCTTTCCTCATAGTTTTAAGGACCTCATCTGCACTGTCCGCTTCGATAAAAGCAAGAAGCTTTCCCTCATTAGCAATATAAAGAGGGTCGAATCCAAGCAACTCACATATCCCCGACACCTCATCCTTAACAGGTATTGTATTCTCATAAATTCGTATTCCTACCTTTGAACTGATTGCAATTTCATTTAAAGCCGTGCCGACACCACCGCGGGTCGGATCACGAAGTACGTGAATATCCTCGCATGCAAGCAACATCCGTTTAACCATATGATTTAAAGGTGCAGTATCACTAACAATCGGCGAATCAAAATTCATACCCTCTCTTTGAGTCAAAACGGTAATGCCGTGGTCGGCAATGCTTCCACTAAGCAATACTTTATCCCCTGGGCGTGCGTTATGGCCGGAAATATTTACATGTTCAGGTATCAAACCAATCCCGGATGAATTAATAAAGATTTTG
This sequence comes from Deltaproteobacteria bacterium, assembly GCA_030604545.1. Lineage (GTDB taxonomy): Bacteria > Desulfobacterota > Desulfobacteria > Desulfobacterales > JAUVVS01 > JAUVVS01. The sequence goes on from JAUVVS010000041.1 coordinate 3,705, forward strand.
TCCACAGCACCTTTTGGAACCACCTTTGTATCTCCGGTTACAACTTTTACCTTTGCCTTTTTTGTTGCAATACGCATCCCATTTAATATTATTTCCAGATCAGTCATGGGGAAACCTTCTTCAATAATCAAACCCACACTTAGATAAAGGGGAACGGCGCCACACATGGCAAGATCGTTTACCGTCCCGTTGACGGCAAGATCTCCTATATTTCCTCCCGGGAAAAAGATGGGATCAACAACATAGGTGTCGGTTGAAAAGGCAAGTTGTTTTTCTTCGATTTTAAATATAGCACCATCGTCCAGTCGAGAAATGATGGCATTATCAAATATCGGAAGCATAGTTTCGGTAATAAGGCTGTGTGATATCTTTCCTCCCCCACCATGATCTAAAAGAATATGATCTGTTTTCATATAATTTACCCTTAGCTTTTATTGCAGTATTTCAGCATATATTTAATAGGACTAAACAATATTAATTCAAAGTAAATAAGGCTAAAAATCATTCTATACTGTGATATCTGTAATAGGCTGCGCATGTTCCTTCGCTGGAAACCATACACGGGCCAATAGGGTTCATGGGGGTACAGGTTTTTCTATAAAGCCGACATTCCGGTGGAATTTTTAAGCCCCTAAGGATATCGCCGCAGTCACACCCTTTTGGGTCTATCGAGTCTATAGTTTCAATTTCAAACACATTCTCCGCATTATAGGCCTCAAATTCTTTTCTGATCTTGAGACCGCTTTTGGGAATTGAGCCGATGCCACGCCAAGTAGCATCAACTACCTCAAAAACATCCTGCATAATTTGTTTTGCCTTTTTGTTACCATCAAAGGTCACCGCTCGTTTATATGCATTATCCAGCCTCGGCGATTCGGTTTCTATCTGCTCAACAAGTACGTATATTGCCTGCAGTATATCAGACGGCTCAAACCCGGCGACCACGGATGGTATATGATATTTTTTAAAGAGGGGGAGGTAAGCCTTTGTACCAATAATCACGGAAACATGACCGGGGAGAATAAAACCGTCTATTTTAACGTCACTTGATTCCATTAGAGCAAGAAGTGCCGGCGGAACCAGTTTATGAGCTGAAAAGACAAAAAAATTATTTATCTTCATTTCTTCTATGGAAAGTATGGACGCAGCAATCGTCGGAGCGGTAGTTTCAAAGCCCACGCCGAGAAATACGATTTTTTTCCCTGGATTCTTCTTAGCAATATCAAATGCGTCAAAAATGGAGTAAACGATTCGAATATCATGACCGTTGGCGCGTTCCCCTTGGAGAGACGAAGTGGTGCCGGGAACCTTCATAAGATCTCCGAAGGTCGTTATGATAACATCATCTGTCCTGGATAGCGCTATAAAGGCATCAATTTCATGCTGGGCTGTAACGCAAACAGGACAACCCGGGCCGGAAAGGAGTGAGATAGTTTCCGGCAGAACAGTACGAATTCCGCTTTTGAAGATTGACATGGTATGCGTGCCGCATACTTCCATCAGACGGATTTTTTTTTGACTTATCTTGTTGATATTGTCAATGATGCTTCTGGAAATTTCAGGATCTCTGTATTCTTCTAAATGTTTGATAGGCATTGCTTTTATCCTATTCATGCAAATGTAGAAATTTTATTGCGGCCAATAATTTAATAGTTCTATTCTTAACTTTCAGGAGCGGCCAAAAATGCGAAGTTTAGAAAAGAATAACACCAATACCAAATATCCGAAACAGAAGTCAAATTCTTAAATATAAGGATCATCAAAAAGGCGGGTTTTAGAGAATGGTTTGCCCAGAAAATATGAATTCAATCCGGGGCAAAAGATATAGATAATAATCGAAACCTTGATTATTCTCACTTATATAGAAAAAATCTCCGGAGATCAAGGTATGTTTTAAATAGCATATGGTTTAGATACCGTGGGGTATTTTTTTCTTTTCATTTTGTCACCTTAATGATAATCGACTATTTCTACATTGAATACGCCATTTTTTCATAAAGTTAAAATGTTACGAACATGAAAAATATTTCTGAACATCCCTCAAAGATGCTTCTACAAAAGAGAATTGAGCTTATTTCGAGCTTATTAAAAGAGAAATCGCCTGCTTTTTTGGAACAGCACGCAGGGATTTTGGACGATTATTTCCATGAAAGTTTTAAAAGAAGTATAGTCAACCCCCGGATTGACATAGATAAGAATCCGTATGCTATTATTGCCCTGGGTGGCTATGGAAGAAAAGAGCAGTGTGTACATTCTGATATAGATCTTCTTTTTCTTTTTAAAAAAAGTATCTCGGACAAAGTCGAAGATCTCATTCAGGAAATTGTTTATCCTTTATGGGATATAGGTCTTGAAGTCGGTTATGCCACCCGATCAATGGATGAGTGTGTTAGCTTTGCAGATAAGAACTTCTATGTACTGACCCCCCTTTTAGATGCCCGTTTTATTTGCGGTTCGCCTTCCATATATTCAGAACTCATGGAGCAACTGCGGGAAAAAATCATTTATAGGCAGTCCAAAAAAATAATTAGCTGGCTCATTGAGAGTAATAAGGAGCGTCACAGCCATTTTGGAGATTCTACGTATCTTCTGCAACCAAACCTAAAGGAAGGACAGGGTGGTTTAAGAGACTACCATACTATGCTTTGGATTGGACGGATAGATTTTAATCTTAAACAATTCAGGGATCTCGAATATTACGGCCGCCTCTCACATGCCGAGTTTCAAGCTTTAATAAAGGCGCTTTCATTTATCTGGCACGTAAGAAATTGCCTTCATCAAATGGCCGGAAGAAAATGCGATCAACTATATTTCGAATACCAGACCGAACTGGCAAAAACCCTAAAGTTTAAAAGAACAAACGGGCAGGAGCCGGTTGAAACATTTTTGGGAGAGCTTCATGCCCGGATGGAATTTATAAAACAGCAGCATCTGATGTTTCTCGAACAGGGGTATTTAAAAAAGCCAAAGCGTAAATCAAAGCGATTAAAATATAAAAAAGATGAAGGCTTGAAAGTTAAGAAAGGTATGTTGAGATTTCGTTCTCTCGAATCGGTTTTAGATTCTCCAAAGCTTATTATAAAAATATTCGAAGAAAGTGCCCGTCTGAAAATCCCCTTAAGCGCTGAGGCTAAACGAATAGTTAATGAATTCGGCAACCTTGTTGACGATAAGTTTAGAACTTCCACCTATGTTGTTAAATCCTTTGAACGCATCTTATCGGCGCCTGTTCAAACATTTAATGTGCTAAAGGAAATGTTAAGTACAGGTTTTCTGGAACGATTCATCCCTGAAATAAAAGGAATCATTAACCGGATCCAGTATGATGAGTATCATCTTTATCCTGTGGACATGCATTTATTGCGGACGGTTCAGACAATTAAGAATTTCGCGGAAGCTGAAAATAATACTTATGATCCCCTATACCGCAATTTGCATAATGAACTCAAACATCGGAAACTGTTACTCTGGGCGGCTTTTCTTCATGATATAGGAAAAGGAGACCCTGGGAAAAGTCATTCAGAAAGGGGCGCCAAAATTGCTAAAACCTTACTTTCAGCAAAAGGTTTAAAACCCAAAGAAATAGAAACGATATCTTTTCTGATCAAGGAGCATCTTCTATTGGTCAAAACTGCAACACGCCGTGATATTCATGATGAGGAAACTGCAATTTTCTGCGCCAGGAAGATTAAGGATGTTGAACGCCTGAAAATGCTCTACCTTCTGACAATTGCAGATTCCATGGCAACGGGGCCTAAGGCGTGGAATGACTGGATTTCAACCCTCTTAAGAGACCTATTTCTTAAAGTTCTGAGCATTTTGGAAAAGGGAGAACTGGCAACCCGTGAAGCAGTTGAAATTGTTGAAAAGAAAAGAGAGGAAGTTTTACGATCGACTCATTTGCCGCATAGAAGAGAGAGCCTTGAATCACTTTTTAACGTCATGTCGCCACGATATTTGCTTTTCACGTCGACAAACGAATTATTAAAAGATATTAAATTATACAATAGTCTTGAAAACAAAGAATTTGCCTGGAACATAACCAAAGCTTCCGATAGAAATACTAGAACTGTTAAAATATGTGCTAAAGATCGCCCCGGACTCTTTTCAAAAATCGCAGGAACTTTCACTTTAAATAACATAGACATCCTCGATGCACAGATATTCACCTGGCGAAATAACATTGCTCTTGATATTTTTGAGGTGAAACCGCCTTTGGATAAATTATTTGAAGATGAAAGATGGGAAAAAGTCGAAAAGAATCTTAAATCTGCTTTATTGGGCCAGTTAGATCTTGCATCAGAACTTTACGCAAAGATGTCTGCATACCGATCAATCAAACCCAAGACTTTAAAAATGCCAAATAGAATCGTAGTGGATAATACAACTTCCAGTTTTTTTACTATAGTTGAGGTTTTTACATACGACTTTCCTGGGTTGCTTTTTAGCATTACAGATGCACTTTTCAGATGCAAACTCGACATTTGGATCGCTAAAATTTCAACGAAGATTGATCAGGTCGTAGATGTTTTTTATGTCAGGGATTTTGACGGACAAAAAGTTGACTCTCCTGAGCAGGAAGAGGCAATAAATATTGCTATAAAAGAAATACTTCCCAAAATCAGTTGAACTAATATTTATGAATTCGTAAAAAGTCGAATTCATCAAGTTTTAGGTTTAAAGTGTTAGGTTTGAAGTTATGGTATTACAATTATTTACAGATACTTAAAACTTAAAACCTTAAACTTAAAACGTTCGTAAAAGAAAATTTTTTACTTTTTACGAAACCATCAAAATTAATATCTTAAATATATCTCTATCTGTGAAAATCAGTGTCCCAATTTAAAGAACAAGGAGAAATAAAAATGAAGAAAATCGAGGCGATCATCAAGCCCTTTAAGCTGGATGATGTAAAAGAAGCTTTAAATGAGATCGGCATCCAGGGGATGACAATCTCCGAAGTAAAGGGATATGGCCGACAGAAGGGCCATATGGAGATATACCGCGGAGCTGAATATGTGGTCGACTTCATACCCAAAATCAAGATCGAAATAGTTGTCGAATCAGAAAGGGCAGATCAAGTAGTGGACAAAATCCAAGAGTCTGCAAACACCGGAAAAATAGGTGATGGAAAGATTTTTGTTCTTTCAATTGAACAGGCAATACGGGTACGCACCGGAGAGAAAGGTAAGGATGCAATATAAAATACACCTCTGTTTCAGCTATTCGAGGTATGATACCGTTTGTCCATAAGAGACATGTTTTTACTATATTTTATACTTGACATGAATTTATAAGTCGTTTATAGACTCCCCACAAAATGAGGTTGTTTTTACCTTTCCCAAAGAACAACTTTTCGACAAACATCAAAGAGTTAAGTTTGATTTAATTCATAGGCTTCACTTGAAGAGACCTTAGCATGAGTCTGGAGAGTTTACTAGCACAAAGAAAAAAAAATATTGTTAGAAAATGGTTTGATCTGGTGGTTGAGACCTATCCTGAAGATACATTAAAATTTCTAAAGAGCCAGAAGGATCCATTTGCCAATCCTGTCGGAAACACAACAATACGAGGCCTGAGGGCTTTGTTTGACGAACTCCTTTCTGAAATGAATTACGAAACCGTAACAACCTTTCTCGATCCTATAATCAGAATTAGAGCTGTTCAAGATTTTTCTCCATCACAGGCCACGGGATTTGTTCTCTCTTTGAAAAAGATTATCAGAGAAAATATAGAAAATGAGATCTACGAAAATCAAATGATAAACAACTTGCTTCAATTGGAATCAAAAATAGATGAGCTCAGCCTGATTGCCTTTAACATCTATATGAAATGCAGGGAAAAGATTTACCAGCTAAAGGCAAACGAAGCAGGCAAAAGAACTTTCAGTGCATTTAAGCGGGCCGGTTTGATTGCTGAAATTCCAGAGGATGAAACGGATCTCAATAACCTATAGTATGAGACCTTTGCAAAACGCCCCCTTTTGCCCAATTTCTGTGTCAGGCTCAAATTTTAATCCTCAAAATACTCAATGTATTCCTGTGGTTAAAATTTTCGCCTTCCTTGAACTTGAACAAAATTGA
>JAUVVS010000096.1 GCA_030604545.1 Deltaproteobacteria bacterium
CTTAAAAATGGCAATTTAAGTTGCCTTTAAATTGATATGGAATTTTTTCGTAATCATAATCTTACTCATAATCGTAATCGAATAGGTTCTAATGTTTAAGATTAAGTTTATGATTATGATTAAGATGTGCTTTAGGGTGTCATAACAAATTTAATGCAGGCGGATTAATTATGAGGTTATTTTGAATTGCTGGAGTCATGACCACCGGCATAGCTGGGAGTTTAGCTCTGGAATTAGGAAAAAACTTTTAGGACAAGACACTAGACTAGAAGCTGGAGGCCAAAAGTAGGAGACTAAACCGATTAATCTAATGAATGCACTTGATATATACAAGTTATTATTAGATCATTTCGGGAATGATATCATTCTTGACTTTGTTGAAACGGAAGACCCTTATATTAAAATAAATCACGAACACATTCAGACAATATGTGCTTTTTTGCGTTATAATCCGAAATTAAAATTTATTTTTCTTTCCAATATATCCGGTGTCGATTATCCCGACAGAAATGAAATCGACATTGTTTATCACCTTTTTTCCTCAGAACTGAATCATCTTTGTGCGCTAAAAACTACTGTTTCCAGAGACAAACCGGAGCTGGATTCCTTGGAAAGCGTTTGGAAAGCTGCCAACTGGTTTGAGCGGGAAATATTTGATCTTCTTGGAGTAAATTTCATCGGCCATTCTAATCTCAAGAGAATATTATTGCCTGATGATTGGGAGGGTCATCCCCTTAGAAAAGATTATAAAGAAAATGATTCTTACCATGATATGAAAACCACCCGGCAAGATCCATTAAAACTTCTTCGGAAAAAGAATGAGTAATTCGATAAAAAAAGAAGATGATTTAAAACATTTAAAGCCACTAACCTCTCCATTCGAAGAAGAGATGATGCTCAACATGGGTCCTCAGCATCCGTCAACCCATGGTGTGTTGAACTTCCTTGTAGTTACGGATGGGGAGGTTATGCACCAGGCCCGTCCGAATATCGGCTACTTACATAGGGGCATAGAAAAGCTGGCAGAGATGACGCCTTACACCGGATTCATGCCTTATATGGATCGCGTGGACTATTTAGCCGCAATGTTTGCCAATCAAGCCTTTGCCATGGCCGTTGAACGGCTTGCCGGCATAGAGGTGCCGGAACGAGCGGAATATCTTCGGGTAATTGCATGTGAATTAAACCGGATAGCCAGCCATTTAATTGCCACTGGGGCACTGGGTCTTGATCTGGGGGCGATCACACCATTTTTACATTGGATCAGAGAACGTGAATTTATTAACGATCTTATGGAAGAACTCTGCGGAGCAAGACTCACCTATAACTATATGCGGATCGGGGGCGTATATGCCGATATTCCTTCAGGTTTGCCGGATAAGATCCTGCGGTTCCTGGATCATTTTGAACCTATTGTCGATGAGTACAATCGTCTTTTAACAAATAATGAGATTTTTGTCAGACGTCTTGCTGATGTTGCAGTAATAACTCCAATTGATGCAGTGAATTTCGGGCTAGTAGGTCCCAATTTAAGGGGGTCTGGAATCGAGATAGATCTCAGGAAAATTTTGGGATATTCCGCTTATCCAAACTTTGATTTTGAAGTCCCGTTGGGGAAAGGTTTTAGAGGAACACAGGGGGATTGTTACGACAGATACATGGTACGCATGCTTGAAATGAAGGAATCCTGCAAGATTATTCGACAGGCTATTGAAAATCTTCCGGCAGGTGAACACCGAGCCAAAGTAAAGAGAAAATTGAAGGTTAAGGAGAATGAGTTTTATTCCCGGATAGAAAGTGCCAGAGGTGAAATGGGAGTATATCTGATTTCAGACGGGACGGATAAACCATACCGGTTAAAAATAAAGACAGGATCATTTACCGCCATGTCTATTGTAGAAAAAATAAGTCAGGGGCTTATGATCGCCGATCTGGTCGCATTAATCGGGAGTCTCGATATTGTCGCCCCGGAGGTTGATCGATGAAAGAATTAGCCGACAGACTGTTCCTGATGATATTCAACATCGAACCTGCAAATTCGCCTTACCTTGCTTTATGGTATGCACTGATTATCTTTCTCGCTTCATTTATTCTGCTCAATTTTGCCGCACTGTTTGCAGGAATTACCAGCTTTGTTGAGCGGCGAATTGCCGCAAGAATCCAGAGCCGAATCGGTCCCAATCTTGTGGGGCCCCAGGGAATTATACAGTGGCTTGCCGATGGAATAAAATTGTTCCTTAAAGAAGATCTTGTCCCGAAAGATGCGGATAAAATTTTATTTCGCTTTGCGCCTTATTTTGTTTTTACGGGACTCTTCGGTGCTTTTGTTGCACTTCCTTTTGGTTACGGAATTATTGCTGCAGATTTGAACATCGGCATATATTATATACTTGCATTCACATCGCTGGTGGTGTTGGGGATCATTATGGGCGGTTGGTCATCCAACTCTAAATGGGCCCTTTTCGGTGCTCTACGATCGGCAGCTCAAATTATTTCCTATGAAATTCCTACGGGATTATCCTTGATGATAGTTATTATGCTTGCCGGAAGCCTGTCCACTCAATCAATTATTATGGCACAGGGCGGATGGCCCTGGGAATGGTTTGTTTTTCACAGCCCCTTTACTCTGGTAGGCTTTTTCATCTTTTTTACATCTTCCCTTGCAGAAGGAAACCGTGTGCCTTTTGACCTGCCGGAAGCAGAAAGCGAATTGGTTTCCGGATACAACACCGAATATTCCGGCCTTCGATTCCTTATTTTTCCCATGGCGGAGTGGGCTAATATGTGGGTAGTCGGTGCTTTGGTAACGCTTACCTATCTGGGTGGCTGGCAAGTTCCCGGCGTAAGCCTGGAAGCAATCCAATCCAGTTTGTTATTAATTTTAATCGGTATAGCAATTTTTTGCATAAAGTCACTCGCTGTTGTTTTTATTATCATCCAGTTGCGCTGGACACTACCTAGAGTCCGTGTTGATCAAATGGCTTTTGTGTGTTGGACTTATTTTGTTCCCATTTCATTGTTATCTCTTATCGGAACCATGATATGGATGTTGATATTCCCATGGGAAACAATCATAGGAACCGTTATCCGAATAGTCATGTTCGGTATCGGAGCAGGTGTCACAATATGGTATCTTTTAAGAATCAGATATAATTATATAACAGATAAACCCAGGTTTGAAAGGTTCAAAGAAGCACCACAATGGTATCCGCCATGGAAAATGCCGTAAACGCAAAATCTCATTTGCCGGTTTTTCAATATTTTAAAAATATATACCTTTTGGTGGTTTCAATACTGGAGGGAATGGCAGTAACCATGAGCTATTTATTCCGCAGGCCTATAACCATCCAGTACCCCTATAAAATGGAAGAGTCGATCGACACGGTACTCCCCCCGCAATTTCGTGGTATACTGGAGGTAGATCTTCCATATTGCATCGCCTGCCTTCGATGCGCAAACACTTGCCCCATAGATTGTATAGCCATCGATCTTGAAAAAAATGCTGAAACAAAAGAACGTTTCATTACCCGTTTTGATATTGATATCTCAAAGTGTATGTTTTGTGGGCTCTGTGTAGAAGGGTGTTCAACCGGTGCAATCCATCATACAAAAATTTTCAGCGGAACGAGTCACTATATTGAAAATCTAGTACTTGAATTTGTTGATACACCCGTTCGTCCATTCAAAAAACCGAAATCCATGGAAGATATACCGTTTGATAAAAGCGGAAAGATAGCAAAAAATAAATTAAAAGATTTTTTTTCACCTCCTGAATTTGTAATAGATCACCGCAAAGGTGAAAAGTACACAAGGAGAGTAAGATAATGCAATAAACATTTAAAGGAATTTAAAAATGACTCACATAGTCTACGATGCAGTATTTTACATTTTAGCGTTTTTTGTAGTTGGTTCGGCAGGTATTGTTGCGCTTTCAAGGAACATTATGCGGAGCGCATTTGCATTGGTGGTAACCTTCCTTGGCGTTGCGGGACTTTTTGCATTGCTCTCGGCGGATTTTCTGGCAGCGACCCAGCTGCTTGTCTATGTCGGGGGAATCCTCGTTCTTATACTTTTTGCGGTGATGCTATCTAGCCGTATAAAGGAAATTAAGATATCGAATCTTTCTGTAGGCGTTTTTAGCGGCGGCAGTATCATTACCCTTTTGATTCTACTGTTGACCTATATATCAATAAAAACGCCCTGGAAAGAACTCGACACCGTTAATTTTGCACCCACCACATCTGCCATTGGAAACAATCTTCTCACTAAATATCTTTTACCATTTGAAGTATTATCTGTTCTGCTGCTGGTGGGGCTGATCGGTGCCGTTGTGGTAGCTCGTAAAGAAAAGGATGAGCCATGAATGTCGGATTGAGCCATTTTTTGGTTGTCGGTGCGTTGGTTTTCTCACTCGGACTTTATTGCGTAATTACAAGAAGGAATGCCATAGGCGTACTTATGGGTGTTGAACTCATTTTAAACTCAGCCAACGTAAATTTTCTGGCGTTTTCCCACTTTTCTCACGGAAATATTGACGGCAATATATTTGCGCTCTTTTGCATTGTTCTTGCTGCGCTGGAATGTGCCGTGGCCCTTGCGATTGTAATGGCCGTTTATCGAAACTTCGATAAGATTATTGATATGGAAAAGCTGATAACAATGAAGAAATAAATAATGAATTCGTAAAAAGACATTTTTTTGACTTTTTACAAAACCATCAAATATGAATCACGAAATATCTCATACATTTCCTTTTCTGTTCTTTATTCCGCTTCTCCCTTTGATCGGAGCAATCTATAACGGACTGTTCGGTAGAACACTTCAGAAAAGGCTTGGCGTAAAATGGGTACACCTGCCTGCCATTATATTTCCCATGGTATCCTTTTTTATCTCTGTTGCCGGGTTTATAAAACTAGCTGGTCTGAACTCCCATTCAAGAGTGCTTTATTTTAAAGCCTGGTCCTGGCTGCACATTGGAAACCTGAATGTAGATATTGCCTTCTGGTTAGATCCTCTCGGTGCAGTTATGGCACTGGTTGTGACTTTTGTAGGAACGCTCATTCATATCTATTCCATAGGATACATGAAAGATGATCCGGGGTACTGGAGGTTCTTTTCGTTTTTAAACTTATTCATGTTCGCTATGTTGGTTCTTGTGCTGGGAGATAATTTTCTTATGATGTTCATAGGTTGGGAGGGTGTAGGTCTCTGTTCCTATCTTCTCATAGGTTTCTGGTATAAAGACAAAAAAAATGCCGCGGCGGGGATGAAGGCGTTTATCGTCAACCGTGTGGGAGATTTTGGTTTTATTATAGGCGTTTTTATTCTCTTTTGGGGATTGAGCGCATCTTCGGCATTAACTAACCATTCATCGCAAACACATGCAACCTCTGAAGAAACCCATATCAGCGCTTCACTGGTTTTTCGTGACATTGAACAATCTTTAGAAGTTGAATCGGTAAGAAAGGCGCTTATTAATAAGAAAATATTCGGAGTTTCTCTGATTACGCTTGTTTGTATATGTCTATTTGTGGGTGCCATGGGAAAATCGGCTCAAATACCGCTTTACGTTTGGTTGCCTGATGCAATGGCGGGTCCCACGCCTGTTTCAGCCTTAATCCATGCAGCCACTATGGTAACGGCCGGTGTGTATATGGTAGCCAGACTCCATTTTCTTTACTCGCTCTCGCCCTTTGCCATGACCTGGGTTGCCCTCTTTGGTGCAGTTACGGCATTGTACGCCGCCACTATCGGACTTTTTCAGTATGATATTAAAAAAGTGTTGGCATACTCGACGATCAGCCAACTCGGTTATATGTTCATCGGCGTTGGTGTGGGAGCATATTCAGCCGGGATTTTCCACCTCATGACTCATGCCTTTTTCAAAGGATGTCTGTTTCTCTCTGCTGGTTCAATCATCATCGGCTGTCATCATGAACAAGACATGAGAAAAATGGGAGGGCTTAAAAACTATTTGCCCATTACACGTTGGGCCTACCTCATGGCATGCTTTGCCATCGCAGGTTTCCCTCTTTTTAGCGGGTTTTTTTCAAAAGATGAAATTCTGTGGAGAGCCTTTAACAGTGGAAACATGATGCTCCCTGGCGGAGGAAAAATTATCTGGTTACTTGGCATCATAGGAGCCGTGTGTACTTCCTATTATATGTTCCGTTCCTATTTCATGACCTTTACAGGAGAATATCGGGGAGATCCCCATCATAAACCAAAGGAATCCCCCAAAAATATGACATATGTTTTAGTAGCATTAGGGTTGCTTTCCATTTTAGGAGGTTTCGTGGGTATGCCTCATCTCTGGCATGTTACCAATCTTTTTGAAAGCTGGACAGAACCGGTATTTGAGTCCTCATCTCATTTAATTGAGTCAATGGGATACGAACATGCTCAGGAGTGGACTATCATGGGAATCTCCATCATTATGGCGATTATCGGTGCCGTGATCGCAAGATGGCTTTACAAGGAAGAAAAAAATACTTTACCCGGCAAACTACTTGCCAGCCAAAAAATATTCATACGATTTCCCTATAAGTTGATTTATAAAAAATATTATGTGGATGAAATTTATCATTATACGATCGTCTGGATGGTAATGGAACTCAGGCTGGCATTGAACTGGTTTGATCAAAAGATTATCGATGGACTGGTCGACTTTATGGGAGCTGTAGGGAGGACACTAGGCAAATTTGCCGGTTTTACCGATTCTAAAGGGGTAGACGGTGCAGTAAATGTTAGTGCCGGCTCGGTGATTTTTTCCGGCCAAAGGCTGGTCATTATCCAGTCGGGGAAACTGCGTAATTATGTTGGAATTGCATTGGCCGGAACCATCGTTCTTGTTATTCTGAATTATATTTTCTTTTAATGTCAGAAAATAATTTTACATTATTCTTTGTACCCTTAGAGACCTCAAAGGTTATAGTGTTTGCCAAAATAACGTTCCGTTTCAAAGAATGTATGAAGCGTCTGAGCTTCCGAGTTAATCAATTTGGGGACATTTGATTAAGCGTTCTTGGCGAAGCGGAGCGTAAAAATTGAAGCTGTTTGAGTCCCGAGCGTAGCGAGGTCGAGTTCTTTAATTTTAGCGTAGCGAGCCGTAGAACGCTTCAAATTGTACCCACGATGAGCTCGGAAGTTCAGACGCTGGTCAATCGGAACATATTTATGACAACCGGTATAACATGATAAATATGATTTAAAATTATTATCTTGTTCATCCCCTCAAATAATTGAACTATTACTTTTTTTGTTGTTTAGGCAAAGTGGTATATATCAAC
>JAUVVS010000176.1 GCA_030604545.1 Deltaproteobacteria bacterium
GTCGTTTTTTCAGGAATCGCTGGTATCACGAATTGCTCAAATACTTATCATCGACATTTTATATGCCAGTTATTCGTTAAAGCATTATAACAAATCAATAAAGATGGTTGAGGAATCAGCATCGGCACTCGCAAAAGTATTACATTATAAGAATAATTTAAAAGGGAGTATTTAAATTCATGTGATGAAAAAGTAAAACTATTTTTTTGTGATAATTTGTATATACATCTATAACAATAAACATTTAAACAGCCAACAAGTGTTAACAGGAGGAGGGATAAAAATGGAAGAAAAGCACATATTGGAAAAGCTTACAAATATTTAAAAGGAGAAGAAATTATGAACAAAAGCTCGTTAGAAAACCAGCCGGAAATTGACAACCTGTGTGTTAATACAATCCGCACACTTTCCATAGATGCTGTTCAAAAGGCAAACTCCGGTCATCCAGGCGCACCCATGGGGCTTGCGCCCGCGGCATATGTTCTTTGGACTAAGAATTTAAAGCATAATCCAAAAAACACCGATTGGCATGATAGGGATCGTTTCGTACTTTCAGCCGGTCATGCTTCCATGCTCCTTTACAGCCTCCTTTATCTTACAGGTTATGACGTAAGCCTGGATGATATAAAAGATTTTCGGCAGTGGGGCAGCAAAACGCCCGGGCATCCGGAATTTGGACATACTCCGGGCGTAGAAACAACAACCGGCCCTTTGGGGCAAGGCTTTGCGAACGCTGTCGGCATGGCAATGGCCGAACGTCACCTATCGGCGCGCTTTAATCAACCTGGTCATGAAATCGTAGATCACTATACATATATTATGTGCGGAGACGGAGATATGATGGAAGGTATTTCATCCGAAGCGGCATCCCTGGCCGGACACCTTGGATTGTCCCGGTTGATTTGCATTTATGACGACAATAAAATCTCCATTGAAGGAAATACTGACATAACCTTTACAGAAAACGTTTCTCTACGTTTCAAGGCTTACGGTTGGCATGTTGAAAAAGTAGAAGATGGAAATGATGTAGAAGCTATACACAACGCAATTAAGGCAGCCAAAGCAGAAACAAAAAAACCGTCCATAGTTATTATGCGCACACATATTGCATACGGCAGCCCCAATAAACAAGACACAGCCAGTGCTCATGGGGCTCCGCTGGGTGAAGAAGAGGTAAGTCTTACGAAAAAATACCTGGGGTTTCCGGAAGATGAATTTTTCCGCGTGCCTGATCAAGCCCTAGAACGGTTTAGAAAATGTATCGATAGGGGAAAGGAAGCGGAATCTATATGGCAGAAAAAGTTCGAAGCTTACTCTAATAAATATCCTGATCTTGCCAAAAAATGGATTGATGCCATGAACGGTTCCTTAAACGATGGATGGGATATGGATCTGCCCGATTTTTCGACGGCAGGTCCCATAGCCACACGAGCTGCATCAGGCAAGGTGCTCAATTCGATTGCTAAAAATGTACCGGAATTGATTGGTGGTTCTGCTGATTTAGCCCCTTCAAACAAAACTATTATAGAACCTTCACATGATTTTCAGAAAGACAGTTATGACGGGCGCAACATCCGTTTCGGCGTCAGAGAACATTCAATGGGAGCCATTATGTCCGGTATGGCTCTTCATAAAGGGCTTCGACCTTACGGGGGGACCTTTCTCGTTTTTGCCGACTATATGCGTCCATCCATACGAATTGCCGGTATGATGAAATTGCCGGTTATATACGTCTTTACACACGACAGTATTGCGGTTGGAGAAGACGGCCCAACTCATCAACCGGTTGAGCAAATAGCCTCTTTAAGAACTATCCCCGGCCTCACCGTAATACGGCCTGCTGATGCTTCAGAAACAGTAAAAGCGTGGCGTCAAGCCATCAAGACTGCTGACGGCCCTGTGGCCTTGATCTTAAGTCGCCAAAAACTTCCTTTATTAGATACAAATGGAAACACTTCTGAAGATGGCTTTGCAAATGGTGCTTATATTTTAATGGATTCCGACGGCAAACCGGATGTTATCCTTATTGCTTCGGGTTCAGAGGTACATATTGCCCTTGAAGCCGGGAAAACCCTTTCAAATAGAGGCATTCCAGCCCGGGTGGTAAATATGCCAAGCTGGGAGCTTTTTGAAAAAACTTCACAGGAATATAAAGACAAGGTGTTACTGCCTGATGTAACAGCGCGCATCGCTATCGAAGCCGGTGTTTCTATGGGATGGGAACGTTATGTGGGAAGCAACGGCGCTATAATCAGTATGCCCGGCTTTGGTGCATCTGCACCGGGTGGCACCGTAATGGAAAAGTTCGGATTTACAAGCGACAATATAATTCAAAAAGCATCGGAACTGTTGAAAAAATAAGCAGGCGAGAGCCCTTACCCTTTGTGGCGTCTTTTCACAACATAATTTACCGTAATCTTTTTTTTTGACCCGGGAGCAATTTTAATTGACGCAGGGTTAATTGCCAGGCCGATCGTAATTGTTCCTGTTTTCTTTATTTTATCAAGAGGGATCTTTTTCGTATATATCGTTGAGATATTTTTCAGTATTCTGGTTCCTCCGACCACCTCGATTTTATCTGTATCAAGCTTTGCTTCCGCAAGAATTAAATGCTCAGGTAATTTTCCGGCCCAGTCAAGCTGTATCGGCAACTCCTTTTTTATAGGAATATCAAGATTCACTTCAACAAGCGATGGTTGAACTCCTTTTAAAAAGATGCCCGGCGGCAAAGCAATATCTGCTTGTGTAATTGTGAAAGTATTAAGCCCGACAACTGCTTTGCTCAAGTCTAGTTTTACCTGAACTTGTTCAGGCCGAATAGATTTTATAAGAGTGCCCGACCCACTCAAATTAAGACGGACGGTATTTGCGGATGTATCTAAAATTTCCATTCCCGGATCGCGATTCATATACTCCACTGGAATCTCAAGTGCAATCAGGGTGTCCACGCCTCTTGTAAAACTAAACCATACGCCTGTTATTATTAAAATGGAGACCAGAGCCGCCATACCAATTTGAATTTTTTCTTTTCTTAGATATCCCCACTCTTCTTTAGTGACGCCGACATGTTCCAGTAATATTTGTGAAAGCTCCTCCTTCCGGTTTATAATATTTGTACTGAAACCTTTAGCCACAACCACATTTCCCCTTTCTTCGGATACAACGATAACTAAGGCATCCGTGGTTTCGGCTAATCCTGCCGCAGCCCTATGGCGAGTCCCGTAATATGAAGGAAGGTTCTGCCGCATTGATAAGGGAAGGATAACTCCAACCTGTGTAATCTGATCACCCTGAACAATTATTGCGCCGTCATGGACAGGGTTATCATGCCAAAAGATACTCATTATCATTTCTTTGGATAGCAATCCACGCCAAGGTATTCCACTTTGAACCGTTTCACTTAAATCTTCCTTTCCAGGGAATACTATCAACGCTCCGGTATGTCTTCGGGCCAGTTCAAAAACACTCTCAACAACTATATCTATAGGAGTGTGAGCTGTTTTTATGGAGAACCCCCAGAGAATGGCCTTTAGCTTTCTTGCCTGCAGAACATTGCGGATTTCATTTCTGAAGACAACAATTATAATTAAGGCGGCAACAGCGGTAATTCCTTGAATTGCCCAACTGGTTATAATTAACTCTAAAAAAACAGCTATTCTCTGAAAAAAAACTAGTAATGCAATTCCTATAAGTACTCTAAATACATAGGTTCCTTGAAAAAGTATGTAAAGACGGAAAAGAATATAGCTAACCAATATGATATCAACGATATCCTGCCATCGAATGCTTGTTAAGAAAATTAATAGATTATCCATATCCAATCAATCCGTAATACTAAATCTTAATACACGAAGAATATTGCCTTTGTTATCTGTGATTTCCATACGCCATGGGCCTTTATCCGCTTCTCGAAGCTGAATTCTGCTGTATGTTGTCCAGCGAGGCGGCTTTAGGTTTAATTTTATTTTGGTGCTAATTTTATCCCTGTAAAGCCAGTTATGGTAAATAAATGTTTTTTTAGGCACAGGATCAAATGATGTATAACAGAATACTTTTCCGATTGTAATGGAAAAAACAATTGCAGGATTCCGGGGGACATGCTTTTTTACTTCTTCACACATTACTGCGTGAAACAAAGTCAAATTTTTGGAATCTGAAGTAGGCATAGAATTTTCTTTTGTTTGAGGGAGTGCCTGCAACGAAAAGAAAATATCGAGAGAAAGCAGAATAATAAGAAATATACTTAATTTATATTTCATAGCTATGTATCCATATGAATGAAATTTTAAGATATCATAAATCAGCGGCCACCGGTTTAATGATTTTGTTGTAGATATGTAACCGAATTAATAAGTCTTGTCAATCTCTTGTGCCAAATCTCATTGAAAAATTACACTGGAAAAATCTTCCTGCGGGTTGGATGCCAAACATTTTTCTTGACTTTGATTTAAATCTTTATTAATTTCACATTTTTCAACTGTTCCCCAGTAGCTCAGTTGGCAGAGCAAGTGGCTGTTAACCACTGGGTCCGCGGTTCGAGTCCGTGCTGGGGAGCCATTCGATGCGAAAAGGGTGACCATCATGCGATGGCACCCTTTTCTTACTCATGGCCCATGGCCGATTATTTCCTCGATATATGTTCCTATTCGCATCGAATGGCCCTGAGCCTGTCGAAGGGCCATTAATCACTATTATTTATTTACTAATGTAAGCATGACCGCTTGGCTTTACATTCTCCGCCTCAAATCAGGCCAATTATATATTGGTTCTACTACTGATCTCAACCGTAGAGTTGAAGAACATTATTCCGGACAGGCCTGCCGTACCACGAAACTTGATCCGCCGGTTAAGGTGGTCTATTCAGAATCATTACCAATCTTTTCGGATGCCAGAAAACGAGAAGCGCAAATCAAACGTTGGAGCCGTGCTAAAAAAGAAGCGCTCGTGGCTGGTGACATGGTTAAGCTGCGGAATCTTTCTAAATCCAGAAATAAAAAGAGGTTTTAATCTTCTGCAGTGATGCAATGAGAAGAGAACGGTTTTTTAAAAGCGAGCAGGGACGTGAATGGATAAGAGAGGAACTTAATGTGAAAATATCCCTCTAAAATTGGAAGGGAGTCATTAGATTAAGAAGGCTTTGTAGCTCGGTTTTGATCGAGAATAATTAAGAGGACCTTCAACGGTAATGTGATTCTATTCAAGGGTAAATGGTAATTGTCGTTGGCAGAGGAAGCAGAAAAATAACTTTGTACTTCGATTCTAAAAGTTTGATGCCACAACTTCCAAAGCAACTTCAAAA
>JAUVVS010000266.1 GCA_030604545.1 Deltaproteobacteria bacterium
AAAGCCATTGAATCTGCTCATCAGTAAAATCTTTTTCGCCTGTAATTTTCCCCAGCACCCTGTTGACCCTTTCCTTAGCATTGAGAATCGGCACCTGAAAATCAGCCGCATGTTTAATCATGGAAATAATATCCGCCAGGGGTTTTTGATAAACCTCGTTATGGGCCTTCTGTAAATTTTTTTCGCCAAAATCACTCTGCTTCAGTTTTTTCCTGAGCACATCAAGGGAATCCGCACTCCAATTCTTTGGTCTGGAAAGAAGAATTTCTATGGCCGCTATATGCTCAGGATTCTCTTTAACAAATCGTTCAAAGGTTTTCAGATAATCCTCCGGCTTTTGATATTCACTGCCTACACTGAACATGACTTCATCCTCCACTGTGTCAACGATTTCATAACCCTTGAAAAAGACCTTTGAGGGGCGCTTGTAGTTGACCAAAAGATCCTGAAAATCTTTATTGCGCAATAGACTCATAGTTTCATCAAAATTCTTTTCCAAGTTTTCCCTGAGTTTATCGGTATATGCCTTAACATCCCCATTTTCAATATACTTTGCAAACTGCGCCCTCGCCTCAGTCCCCATGTTCCTCTCAATACGCCTGAGTCGTTTAATAAGGACTTTAATATTATATTCCCGATCGCGGTTGTCGTTTATACGCTCAATAATTTCAGCCAGAGGCACTGTTTCTTTCTGCAGGGTAACTTCAAAATCAGTAGTGTTTTTAAAGTATTTGATTAACGAGCCGTCAAAACAATCGAAGATGGTAAATTGCTCTTTATTGATTTCATCACACCGCCGGGTGCCGCGGCCCAGCATTTGTACCCAGAGGATACGCGATTTTACCATGCGCATGAAAACTACAAACTCAATGGCCGGAATATCCACCCCAGTGGAAAGCATATCAACCGTGACCACAATTTTGGGTTCAGGCCGATTGCGAAACTGACGAATCTTCTGCAGGGGACGGTCAACATTGGTACTGCCGGTGATTTTCATGACAAAGTCATCGCCTTTACCAAAGACTTCCTTGCAGGTGCGCACCACCTCATCAGAATGAGAAATATGGGACAGATCATTGACCGCAAAAATAAGAGTTTTCGTAAACCGGCCATATTGTTGTTCATGATGATCGGCGTATCTTTTAACTGCCTGGATAATCTTTTTGTGCGAAGACGTTTGATGGTGTTGACCGGATTATTCCTGAACCAGAGTTCCGCTTTTTGTGTATCAAGATTGAATTTATTAATAAGCGCCTGCGGGGAATGAAAGTCGCTGATTTGATGAGCGGTATTTTCCTTTTTGCGTATATCAAGGTGGAAAATCATTTCCCCATTGGTGGAATAAAGAAAGGGCACTCTGTAGCCTCTCCATTCACCGAATGTTTTAATTGCGCTTCTGGAATATCGTTTTGCCTGCTCCAGCACATTTTCAGCTCCGACTGTCAGCTTTTTGGCTTCAATAATACCAAGAAGCCGTCCCTTGACCGTCCCTTGACAAACAGTGCATAATCCGCCGGTCCGCTCTCGGTCGAATATTCCTCAACGGCATGAGCATTAAGTGCGGATGTATCCATGCCTTCTGTCCAGGGTATGATGTTCCAATTCAACAGCGCGGACTTTAGACGCGTATCGATTCTTTTTTTTCTGGTTACCTTTTCCGATTCAGTCATAATCTTTTAGACCATAAAATTTTATTTATTCTGTTGACTTATAAAGCTATTTGATGGCCCAATACACTATATTTTCTCATCAAACAAAAAATGAATCTGATAACTATTGTAATTATAGTATGATAATTTCTAATATTTTGCAATTAATAATTTATAATTTAATAAATATTATAACGCTTGAGGATTATCCTGAATGAGAAAGCGAAGACATACAGGCTGCCTTGCTATATGCTGCTGCTTTAGTTAATGAAGAACAAGTTTTTGAAATCGGCACAGGCGCTTGATGAATAGAGATAAAAATCTTAAAAGGAAAAATTATCGGGTAATATTCCGATGATAAATATTTACCAAGTTGCGGATAGCGCTATCCTGAATATGCCGCCATTTCCACCATTGCTCATAATTGACTTATTATATTCATTAAGATAAACTCTAAATTAAGGAAAACACTCTCTCGATTCGTTAATATAAAAAGGGGAGAAAAAGTGGGCACAGTTTATGTAGAGACTACTATTCCGATAGCAAATGTCAATATCAGATTAGAACTGGCGAAATATAACTTTACCTTAGGTTACAAAACTCCTGATATATGCATACCTGAGGAATTAAATAAAATAATAACAGAGGAATAGTAAGATGTGGGAAGATCCAATAGTAGAAGAAGTGAGAAATGCAGGGGCAAAAATAGCCGAAAAATGCGATTATGATTTTTACAAATTTTCTCAGATGATAAAAGATCATCAAAAACGTAATAATGATGACACTCGTATCAAAAAAAGATATAAAAAGAGATAGACTTATTAAAGCGTAACGAACCCAATATTGCATATGGATTCCCTCGCCCAGCAAACTTGCTTTCTCAAAAACCACCTTAGGAAAAAATTAGAAAAAAATTGCAAAAATTGGGGACGGACCCCAATTTTTTTATGCTGCCAATTACTCTAATCAGCTTCCAGTATATTATCAGGAGTAGTATACAGATTGCCGCCTAAATGGTGAAGTGATTTAGCCCTTGGCTCATCCAGCTTCCAGCAGCCATCGAATAAGCCCTCCTCAACAGATGCAGCCAAAACCTCGCCTACAAACACTGAATGATCTCCTACAGGATACATATTTTGCAATCTGCATTCAATATGGCCGATGCATTCGGCAATAAGCGGAGGGTTAATCTTTTGGGCGGGAAGCGTCGTAAGCCCTGATCGTGCGAACTTATCAATATCCCTTCCGGAGGTGGTCCCACAGTAATGGACCTGAGATAAAAGATTCACATTGGGCACATTTACCGCAAACTCTCCGCTGCCTTTTACCATATCATGGGAAAAATGGGACTTGGCTATGGATATGGCAATTAACATTGGTTTATGACTGACAGGCATCTGCCAGGCTAAGGTGATAATGTTTGTTTTTTCTTTAAATTGTGAGGTTACTAAAATAACCGGACCATGATTTACTAATCGATTTGCTTTTGAAACAGGGATTTCTTCTTTCATAACCATACCTTTCATATATATGTTGTTATTTTTCCTTTATTATATAAATCCTTTCATCCAAATATCAATAAATAAATTTGTATGCCTATGACTAAAAGAAGGTAAAAGTCCAAACATGAAGACAACTATGTGAAAATTTATCCGCAACAAGAAAGGACGTGCACATATGAAACGGTTTACCCAATAAATAAAACGGGTCACCCAATAAATTATATGAGAAAAAAACCAATATTCTTCAATGTGATTTAAAAACGTAATCACTATGATATGTTAAGACAAGTTTCCACAAAACCTGTGGACTACCTGTGGATAAGTATGTAATAAAGGGATGTAATTGACTAAAAAATGGAAGGAGATAGCATTTTTGCACCAAACTAAAGCAGGGATATATGATAACTATTTC
>JAUVVS010000236.1 GCA_030604545.1 Deltaproteobacteria bacterium
ACCATGCCTATCCGGTTAGCCCCCAAAGCGGTGGATACTTGCGCTCGTCATTTTTTTTTCGCTCCGGGATTTCGCCATGCTCATTGCGAGTCACGGTACGCTGTAAAATGTGACAACCATCTCAATCGGCTTCAGAGGATGTATTGGGAGTCAACCGGATAGGCATGCTTGATACCATATCAAGAAAATCTTTCTGCTCTTCACTTAATTTTAATTTTGCCTTTTCTGCTAATCTAAGTAAATTATGAACAAATGGTGGTTGATTATCAATATATTTAGCGTAATAAGCCTTTATAAGTTTTTCAACAACCAGATGACCAATAAACAAAGACCAAGTGTAATCCTTTTTTTCAAACAGATGCTGCATTGCTTTGAAATCTATATCAGAACTATTAATCCAATAGGATATTAATTTTTCTTTTTCCATCATTGATCCTCACACTTAGACAAGATACTTATCTATATCGATCAACTCGGCGTCCAAACCTTGGCATCACCACATGCTATAAGTTTATCAGAGATGCAAGGTCATTTTCTAGAACTCCTTTTTTTTTTTTTTAGATGAAAGCTCAAGCCGGTATTCTTCCAAATTTTTAATATCCAGCTCAATATCGGCAGGTGTCGGCAATGGCTCATTCAATTCCGGGGCTTCGTCATGCCCTTCTATATAACAACTACATATTTTCATAGCGCTGCATAGCCGCAACCAAAAGCCTTTTAAAGAGCCGGTCAGGAAGGGGTAGCTGGTGGAGCAAATTTTCTTCGGTCCCAAAACGCTGCTAAACCTGAAATTTTTGTTTGTAATTTTCTCTTCCAAGTTCAGCAATGCTTTTGTAACTGCCACCCCAAAGATAAATCATGATTTGTTTAATAGCCGTACTGATAATCGCGCGACCAGACCAGAGCACGGACATAGTCCTCTACTTCAGAAAAATTGAATTTCTTGTAGTTACACCTCCTGATATTTATATCCAGGGTATGGTCAGACAAATTCAATCTTTTGATAGTTTTCTGTCTTTTAGTCTTTTTTGACATTTAAGGATTGTCCCGCTATACCTCAATGATTTGAAGATCATAGCCGAAGCAGGGCCGGTTTTGATTATTTGTTTTGATCTTTAAGAAAACCTTTGCAAAGATCAGGCACTGGTGCGGCTAATTCGCGAAGACGTGTTTCATCCAGCATAAATCCATAGCCATGCATATGCATGTGGCGAAAAAGTAGCAATTCAAGAAGTCCTTCAAACTGCGCATCTGAAACAATACCATTCTCCCTTGATTTGATTAGTAAATTCTTATGCCAGTTCTCATCCTTTTGCAATATGACGCCCATATTTTGCAATTGGTAACGTATGATACCTTCGATACCGGTATATATGTTTTGCAAAAGCGTGCCAAGTGCGATGGCCTCGTATTTTGAAAGATCTGTCTTTTCCGTTAGATGCTCAATCATTATCACTGTTTTTTCAATGTTCTTCCGTTCATCTTCTAAAAATGAATCTTTACCGCTCATAAATACTAACCCCCTTGGCACGAATAATTGAAGCTATTGGAATGTCCTGCGACAAGTCTACAAGGTCAACAGGCTTAGGAAGAGCCATAAATAGACGGGCATAGAATTTGAAAAACAGCTCTGGTGGAACTCCTTCAACGGCCAAATCAATATCACGCGCAACAGAATCATCTTCAAGCGAAGATCCAAAAATCCACACTGCCTTCACATCAAAATCACGTGCACATTCAGTAATAATTTTTCTTATATCAGGTGAAATCATAAATGATCTGATCCTCCTTTCAAAAAACGTAGTAATTAGTCAGCTATTTAGACTGAAGGCTGAAGTATTTCAAGCGCCACGCAACGCTCGAATCAAGCCATTTACGACCTTCTCGGTTTCGACTATTTTTGGTTCAATCAGAGATGAATACTCGTTGTTCAAGAAGCCCAAACGCTTCGATAAACTTAGTTGACAATGCAGTTCCCTCAATGACCCGACCACACAACTCTTCTTTCGGAAACCTTGCAGTCGCCTAATAAACCAATACTGCCACTTCGTCAGTCAGCTCAAATGCCCGAAGTTTTGTATGTCACGCATGTTCTGTCCCTATTCAACCTTCCACCTTCCACCTTCCACTTTCACAGTATAAACAGCTTGCACTCATTGCCGTGCTTGTCAATGGCAATAACTGCTATACTTTCCGTTAAACCTGTCAGTTTGATCTCGCCATTTTCAGAAATGTCTTTTGCAAATACTTAAACGTTGCTCGAAAATACCCTGCTCGGCTCGCAGCTCTTGCAGAATAAACAGCTAGGAGTACATGGAGCTGAAACAACCCGCATTTACTGGGACTTGATTTTTAACATTGTGTAAGTCATTGCAAATAAAGGATGTCTAACAAGGAATAATATTTTATAAGCAACACTTTGTTAAAAATATACTATAGTTAACTCATTGTAAATAAGTGTTTTATTTTTCAAGCCCTTTATTCTGAGGTCGTTACGAGCATCAGTACTGTCAACGCATTGATTTGAAGTTTTATAGACTTATTGTTGTCGAACTAAATATTAAGTTTTTCGAGCAATTATCAAATGAGAATTAGCCCTTGATGTTGCGACATAAAGTAATTCGTCTTTCCTGACTCCCCCAATGCCATCTGTTTCTGTAAGAATAACAACTGGACTTTCCAGCCCTTTAAACGAATGAATTGTTGAGCAAAATATATTGTTTCCCATCCCTTGCTCAGCCCGTTGCCATGTTATAGGACAATTGGCAAAACAATCTCCTGTGTTCCATATTGATTTGCTTTCCCTGTGAGGTGTAAGAATCGTTATATCGGATGGAACGACCTTCTCATTTCTTAAAAGGTTGGTAACGATTTTTCTCACAATGTCTTTCTCTGTACTCTGTGCGTTGATCTTAACAATTTCAGGAGGCTGACCCTCTGGGCCAATGGCCTCCGGTTCAATCTCTCCCCTGTAATACTTCATGGTTTCTTTATGAATTTGTTTGGTATTCCGGCAGTTTTCACTCAGAGAAAAGGGTGGATCACTTAATGGCAGGTTTTTTTTCTTCCCGTATAGTTTTTGATTATCGTCAAAAAAAATATAAAACATTCCTTCGTCAGGATCGTCTAACAGCTCTTGTAAAGGTATCCACCAGTTATCTTCGAAATCTTGGCCCTCATCAACTATCAAAGCATTATATTGATCGTCAATCAAACCCAAGGCATCTAATAAACTATCCGGCAACACGGTTTTAAAAAATATGCGTTGGTCTGTTTGTGGATCCGGGATAGGAATGTTCAGATCAGCCCTTCTGCAAAAATCCATGCATAGATCATGAAAATGGAATACATCTATTTGATTTGAATAAGGAATGATCTGCTTAAGAAACTGTGCAAGAATAACATTAAAACATACGATCACAACTCGTTTTTCCGGATTATTTTCAACAATACGACGTGCCTTTTCAATGGCCAAAAACGTCTTGCCTGAACCGGCCGGCCCGCAGATTGTTGCGCGATTGAAACGCTCTATAAGCGCTAACACCTTATATTGTGAACGTGTTGCTTCTAATATACTTTTTTTGTCATCAGTAATTTTTCTCGATAAATTTATTGGTATTTCCCACGATGGAGCAAGAAATTTCCGCAAGGCTTTTATCTCTTCTTTGGTAGGGCCTTTTCTATGACTCCGGCCGAGAGTATTTTTGAAAATTTGCACAATTGCTTTCGGAACCCTTTCAAGGTCAGAAGAATCAAGGGTAATTCCCTTTAATTCCGGAGAGACACCTAAATCTCTGCCAACTAAATCAATATCAGGAAACCATACTGCATTGCCATGCGGATAGGAAAATTTTCTAGTGGAAGGATAATTTTTGATATTACTTAAAAGATCATAACAATATGTCTTACTTTGCTCATATGGATTCTTGATTTTGAATTTTGTGCCATCAAAGGAGGTAGAAGCCCATTTGCCAGTATCTCCATCAAATTCAATCCCCCCTCCTTTAACCTCTAACGCAACCATGCCTTTGTCAGGATGCAAAATAAGAAAGTCGATTTCACCATCCGGAAGAGGTCCATTTTTATTAGGCCGTCGATATATTGGAACACTATGGAGAACGATATAATCGTTTGAGAGAAGATCTTTTAATGCGTAGAAAACTTTTCTTTCCGCATTACTTTTAGTATTCCCTAAAGGGTGGTCTGGATACATTCCGGCCATATTTTGTCCGCTATTTATGAAAGAATTTGTGTAAGCCAGTCAATAATAGGACGTCGCCTTAACTGTTCCCAATAAAATTGATTTGAATAACTCCTCAAG
>JAUVVS010000169.1 GCA_030604545.1 Deltaproteobacteria bacterium
CGTATCGAAGAGAAAAACGGGTATTCGCTGGTAACTGAGTAGATATTTATAATTTAAAGGGCGACCCCATGATTCATTCGGTTGAACTTCGGTTGTCATT
This sequence comes from Deltaproteobacteria bacterium, assembly GCA_030604545.1. Lineage (GTDB taxonomy): Bacteria > Desulfobacterota > Desulfobacteria > Desulfobacterales > JAUVVS01 > JAUVVS01. The sequence goes on from JAUVVS010000169.1 coordinate 101, forward strand.
TGTCACTCGTGATCAGTATCCAATGACCATTGAATTTCTACTGAATTTCTATTGAATTTCCATTAAATGATCAAATGCAAGTCTGGCACAAAATTAAAAAAAGCTCAAAATAAGACCGCTTTAAGTATATATTATTGAAGCCCATGACGTAAAGAGACCTTTGAAAAATGTTCAATTCTGCAAAAGGGGACGTTTTTCAAAGGTCTCGTAAAGGAGAAGAGGATAGTGCCTATTATCGCTCAAGGGGGAATATCAAAGGATATTATAAATGGTATTGCAATTACAAGCTTCATATTTGCATTATCATTCTTTATACCGATTTTCGGTTTTCTAGTTTCCCTTTTAATACCCTTACCGATTATTTTCTATCGTTCGAAGCTAGGCAGGACAACCGGAATTATTGTCCCCGTCGTAACAATCATTGTAATGGTTGTTATACTCGGAGGAATATCGATCGATATATTGTTCTTTATTGAACTTCTGCTGCTTGGTTTTATCCTGAGTGAGCTTTTCGAGTTAAAGCTTCCAATTGAAAAGACGATCTTGTATGCATGTAGCGTCGTATTTTTTATGGGCATTGCCGGCTTGCTCTTTTACAGCAATATATCAAATATACCAATCAAACCTTTAGTTTCAGAATACGTAGCAAAAAACCTTGAGCTAACCATGATTTTGTACCAAAAAATGGGGGTGTCAGAAGAAAGCATCCATATGATTTCAAATTCGCTTGAAAATATTCATTATATTCTAGTACGAATCATCCCTGCTATAGTAATAACCTCAACTCTTTTTGTGGCTTGGGCAAACCTGCTGATAGCAAAGCCGATTCTTAAAAAAAGGGATCTCTTTTACCCAGATTTTGGTTCTCTTAATCGATGGAAAGCACCTGAATTTCTTGTCTGGGGTGTCATTGGATGCGGTCTATTACTCCTTTATCCAGATAAAGCTTTTAAGATGTTCGGTTTAAACGGCCTGATAATCTTTATGATGATATATTTTTTTCAGGGCGTCGCTATTGTGTCGTTTTATTTTAAAAAGAAGCAATTTTCCCGATTGCTGAGGGTTTTTTTATACAGCCTCATTGCCCTGCAGCAGATAATTCTGCTTGTTGTTATCGGGATTGGTTTCTTTGATATATGGCTGAATTTCAGAAAATTAGAAATAAAAAAAAAACAACTCTTAACCCGGATAAGCCGGAAGGGTTAATCGTTATTTGTTATTAGTTATTAGTTTAAGGTCAGTTATTGAAAATCTGTTTTCATCATCCCATTAACGAATAACAAATAACCAATAACTTAAAGCGCATAATCTTCATGCAAAGAATTTATTACCACATAAAGTACAAATTTCAGAACTAAGAAACTAGTGTTTATCTGGAGGTTCAAAATGAAAGTAATCTTGAAAGAAACAATAAATTCTCTCGGTATCATTGGCAGCGAAGTGACAGTGGCAAACGGCTATGCTAGGAACTATCTCTTACCTCAAAATAAGGCTGTGCCCGCAACCCCTCAATATCGTAAAATGCTGGAACAAGAAAAGTCTAAATTTGATCTCCAGATTGCCAAAGAAAAAGAATTTGCCGAGGAAATGGCCGAAAGACTTGAAGGTGTATCATGCAAAATTGCAGCAAAGGTTAGTGAAAAAGATCGTCTCTATGGTTCGGTTTCAACCCGGGATATTTTAAATGCCCTTACAAACCAGGGTGTTGAGGTAGAAAAAAGGATGGTTCTACTCAGTGAACCCATCAAACAAATTGGCACTTATAAAATCCCTATCCGCGTCTATAAAGGGGTTGAGCCCGAAATAACCGTTGAAATAGTACCGGAATAAGAATTTAGGACACAGATTTTCACAGATACACACAGATATTTACTATCCTGACAATCTGTGTTCATCTGTGTCCAATAATTTATTTACCATCAATCATAACGTTCAGTCAGGACCAATGGCCGATACACAATTGCAAACCAAAAAAGATCCCTCTTTATTTAAACTCCCTCCCCAGAACCTTGAAGCCGAGGAATCTATATTAAGCGCCATACTTATTGATAACACAACATTACTTGACGTTCTTGAAATTCTTTCCCCTGAAGATTTCTATAATTCTGCTCATCAAAGGATCTTCGCCGCAATAACCGAGCTCTTTTCAAGAAGTGAACCCATTGACTTAGTGACTCTTACTAATATTCTCAAAGAGCAAGATTTATTGGAAAAAGTAGGCGGCGCAATCTATTTGGCCAGGCTCGTTGATACTGTCCCTCTTGCTGTTAATGCTCAACACTATGCCAAGATCGTCCATGACAAGGCATCTTTAAGGCGTCTTATTGAAAAGGCAAATACAATCGCCAAACGATGTTTTGACGATCAGGGTAATGTTGATGATGTTATCGACTTTGCTGAAAGATCAATTTTTGAGGTATCAGAAAAAAAATCTAAGCGAGAATTTTATTCCATCAGCGAAATCATTGAAAGCAGTATTGATGCACTCGAAGAGCGTCAGGGAAACAAAACCCTTGTGACCGGCGTTCCCACGGGTTTTACCAAACTTGACGAAAAGACCGCAGGGTTTCAGAATTCTGATCTTATCATCATCGCAGGGCGCCCAAGTATGGGAAAAACGGCACTTGCACTTAATATTGCAAGAAATGCGGCCGTCGATTCAAACATCCCTGCTGCAATATTTTCTCTCGAGATGTCAATGGAACAACTGTCGATGCGCATGCTCACCAGTGAGGCAAGAATTGATTCATCCCGCTTGAGAGGTGGTTTCTTGGGTCAGGATGACTGGAGGCGGATCACAGATGCCGCCGGAACCTTAACAAACGCCCCTATCTATATTGATGATTCTCCCGCTATTTCAGCAATGGAAATTAGGGCAAAAGCACGCAGACTTAAGATGGATAAAGACATCGGTCTTATCATTATCGACTATCTACAGCTTATGCGGACTCGTGGCACAGCCGAACGCAGAGACCTTGAGATCTCAGAAATATCGAGATCCTTAAAGGCTCTAGCAAAAGAGTTAGACATTCCGGTTGTAGCACTCTCCCAGCTCAATAGAATGCTTGAACAGCGTACTGATAAACGGCCAAAGCTTTCAGACTTGCGAGAATCAGGCGCTCTTGAACAGGATGCCGATGTAGTTGCCTTTATTTACAGAGATGAGTTATATAACGACGATGAAAATAATCCCAAAAAAGGCACGGCAGAGATACTAATTAGAAAGCAGAGAAATGGACCTACCGGGAATATAATATTGACCTTTGTGAATGAATATACCCGTTTTGAAAATCCGGCACAAGAAAGTGAATTCTGATATTTGTAGAAAGTCATTTTTTTGACTTTTACGAAACCATTATATTTTTATATTTTAATTTGTATGAAAAGGCTTTTTGGAAATTCCAGAGGTCTAAAGGCAAATCAAATCCGAAGACTTGAAAATCTATACCGTCGCCGTATTCCTCCTGAATTCCTTATCACACTTGAACTCGCTCGTACTATAAGTAGACTTTCCCATGAAATACGCCGTCAGATAGGGCTTCTTATCAATCGGGCGGGAAAGATTGCATATGTAATTGTAGGAGACCATCGAAGAATTGTTATTCCGCAAACGAGCGAGTATCGGGCTGCACCCGGTAGACTAAAGGGACTAAAATGTGTTCACACCCACATCAAAGATGAATCACTTACTGAGGACGACCTCACCGATCTTGCCCTTTTAAGACTCGACATCATGGCTGCAATTACAATGACGAATGATGGCCAACCGCATCAAGTTCATGCAAGTCATATTTTACCAAAAAGTTTAGATGGAAAGCCATACCAAACACTTCCTCCCCTTAACCCCGGCCAATTGAGGATCGGGTGTCTTAAGCTTATCCAGGCCCTTGAAACTGAACTTGCCCAAGGCAGGACTCTATATAATGCAAATACAAAAAAAGAAAGGGCTCTCCTTATTAGTGTAACAACCGCTCCAAAGCATATTGCCATAGATTCTTTAGCCGAGCTTAAAGAGCTTTCAATGTCCAGCGGCATAGATGTTATAAATACTGTATTGCAACAACGTAAAAAGGCTGACTCAAGGTTCCTTATAGGTCTTGGAAAACTTAAGGATCTGACAATTCAGGCTCTTATGAAAGGAGCAACACTTATTATTTTCGACCAGGAATTGAATCCATCTCAGATACGTTCTATTACAGATCAGATAGATTTAAAGGTTATTGACAGGACCCAATTGATTCTTGATATTTTCGCTCAACGCGCACAGACAAGGGAAGGGAAACTTCAGGTTGAGCTTGCCCAGATGAAGTATTTGCTTCCACGTCTTGTTTTAAAAAATACTGCAATGTCACGTTTGACAGGCGGTATAGGTGGACGCGGACCTGGTGAAACAAAGCTGGAAATAAACCGGAGGCGGGTTCGAGATCGCATTAGGCGCTTGGAAAAAGACTTGTCTCTTGTGCAGAAGCAAAGAAGGCAGCAAAGGGAAAAAAGAAGTAAAAGAGGACTTCCTGTTATTTCTATTGTGGGATATACCAATGCCGGCAAATCTTCCCTTCTTAATATCCTTACAAAGAGCAACGTCTTTGTTGAAAGCCGTCTTTTTGCCACATTAGACCCCTCGAGCAGGCGATTAAAATTTCCTAAAGATATAGAGGTTATCATTACAGACACAGTGGGCTTTATTAAGAACCTTCCGAAAGATCTTATTGCTGCTTTTCGTGCAACCTTGGAAGAACTTGAAAGCGCAGACATCCTTCTTCATGTAATCGACATCAGCAATCCACGCTTTGAAGAACAGATAGAATCGGTTGAGAAAATACTTACAGACCTTAATTTGCATAATATTCCAACAATTCGTGTTTTGAACAAGCAGGATCTGATTCAAAAAGAGACTATTATAAAACTTAGCAAGTCCCTCAACGGAACAGCTGTATCAGCCCTTGCCTCATCATCTTTAGCGCCTCTTATTGAAAAGATGGAGTCTGGAATACAACATATAATGAAGGACCGTTTGCCAAGGCACACTTAAAGATCGGTTTCTTGAGTTTTGATGATTTTGATGATAAAGAAAATGCTTTCTTTAATGGAGTTAAATGATATATAGTTATCAGACCGCCAAGAAGCAAAAGCCCCAATAAAAGAAATAAGAGCAAGATACCTGAATAATTATAAGGATAACATATGAAAAAAGAGTTAAATAATAAAATCCCTTTGGACGATCATTTAGGATGTTTTGGTGACTTTAATATAGAGGATCCCATTTTCAAAAAGTTTTGTGCACTAAGTTTGCGTTGTATTATAGAGCGAGATCAAAACGTC
>JAUVVS010000290.1 GCA_030604545.1 Deltaproteobacteria bacterium
GATAATTAAATTTTAACCGTGTAAAACTCGCGCATAAGTGAGTGTAAAGAAAGAAGTTTGAGGTCAGACAATTACACGGCTGAAAATTTAATCACCTTTCAAGCTTATTTGTATAAACTGGTTTCAATGCCGGAAAATTATAGTAAAAACAATCTACCAACCTGTTTTGGAATACTCGATTCTGTTTTTCCAGTGGGGAAGAACGGTATTAGAAATTCCCCTGAGGCTTGCCTTGAGTGCTTACACAAAACTGATTGTTTAAGATCAGCCATGAAAAAATCAGAGGGGTTAAGATTTCAAGAAGAATGTATTGACAGAGCCTATGAATCCAGGATGATAGGCTTTCTGGAAAGATGGTCTAAAAAGAAAGATGTTCAGCGCCGGTTAAAGGGGCAGAGATCAAAGCGGAAAGAATAAAGTCTATTGGAGAAATCGTGAAAACTATAAAGGACATAGATTTATCAGGCAAGAGAATACTTTTCAGAGTAGATTTTAACGTTCCACTGGATGAATATCAGAATATTACAGATGATTCACGGATACGGGCTGCTTTACCAACAATAAGGTATGCCCTGGATCAAAATGCAAAACTGATTATATCCTCACACCTTGGCAGACCTAAGGGTAAGGTGATATCTGACCTGAGCCTTTCTCCCGTTGCAAGCCGCTTGGGAAGGCTCCTTGAAAAAGATGTCAGGATGTCAAAAGACTGTATCGGATCCGATACGAAAACTCTAGTATCGGGTATGAATAATGGAGATATTATCCTCCTTGAGAATTTGCGATTTCATCTTGAAGAGCAGGAAAATGATGAAACATTTGCAAAGGAGTTAGCTAAACTCTGTGATGTTTACGTAAATGACGCCTTTGCCGTATCTCATCGAGCCAATGCATCTGTTGTGGCAGTTACAAAATATTCGCCTATATCTGTTGCAGGGTTTTTGCTGCAAAAGGAAATTGATTATTTTAAAAAAGCAATGGCCGATCCACAGCGCCCGCTTGTTGCGATTGTCGGTGGTTCAAAGGTGTCCAGCAAGTTAGAGGCTTTGGAAAACATGCTGTATCATGTTGATAAATTAATCGTTGGCGGCGCTATGGCAAACACTTTTCTGAAAAGTGCCGGCTGGGCAGTCGGTAAGTCAAAGATAGAAGACAACCTGGTTGAGACTGCAGTATCCATCATGAAAAAGGCTGATGAAAAGGGTATAAAGTTCTATCTCCCTGTGGATGTGGTAGTGGCAAGCCATTTTGATTCAAAAGCTGAAATAAAAAAAGTGCCTGTACAGGAAATTCCTTCTGATTGGATGGCCTTGGATATTGGTCCGTCCACATCATTGCTTTATTCTGAAGTTTTGTATGATGCAAAAACAATCGTTTGGAACGGCCCCATGGGAGTATTTGAAATGGATGCATTCAGCAGAGGAACGATCGCCATGGCACAATGTGTGGCCGATTCCTATGCTCTTACAATAGCCGGCGGCGGTGATACAAATGCCGCCATACATAAAACAGGCGAAGCCGAGAGGATAACCTATATGTCAACAGGAGGAGGGGCTTTCCTTACACTTTTAGAGGGAAAGAGATTGCCGGCTGTTACGGCTTTAGACGAAGCTGAAAGAATTTGAGCTAAAAGGTGAGAAGTAGCTTATTATTGTCATGATCCTTAAGCCTGTTTCCAATAAATTAAAGATTCTGATTCTCGTAGTTATATGTGTTGCCATATTATTGGGTTATTTTTATAGGATACCTATATGGGGAAAAATTTTCCAATATTATAATTTTTTTTCTGACAGGGAAAGGGTTAAAGCTTTTATAACCGCCTTTGGGCCCGGTGCTCCTGTCGTTTTCATGATGATCCAGATTTTTCAGGTGATATTTGCGCCGATTCCTGGTGAAGCAACCGGTTTTATAGGGGGATATCTTTTCGGAACAGCCAAAGGGTTTTTATATTCTAGCATTGCGCTTACAGTAGGATCATGGATCAACTTTTTAATTGGCCGTTTATTAGGAAAACGTTATGTCAGAAAATTAATTCCTGCCGAAAAATTAGAAAGATTTGATGTGATTCTTAAGCGCCAGGGAGTCATCATAATCTTTCTATTGTTTATTTTGCCTGGCTTCCCTAAAGATTATCTCTGTTTTTTTGTCGGCTTAAGCGTCATTCCGATTAAGGTGTTCATTATACTTGCTGCTATTGGGCGTATGCCCGGGACATTTTTGTTAAGCCTTCAAGGATCTACGCTTTTTGAACAGAATTATGGTGTGCTTGCCATTATTTTCGGTTTATGCATTATATTTGCATTTTTGGTATACCGGTATCGGGAAAGCTTATATCGATGGATTGCAAGGTTTAACAATAAAGATACTTGTTAGTTGACGGTTTAACAAAATAATGTTATTATATCCAGCCAATACAATATTCGATTTAACATATTGATCACGAAAGGGGAAAAAATGCCATTCTGGAGTGTAAGAGATGAGCTCAGTCAAACAGAAAAATTGAGGCGTTCTTATTATGAGCTTTTA
>JAUVVS010000109.1 GCA_030604545.1 Deltaproteobacteria bacterium
AAATTTAATTATCTTTCAAGCGGCCTTGTTTTCAAACAGCTAAAATATTACGTTTTTTTAAATATCTCAATCTTGAAATCTATACGTTCGGTCTGGGATATAGGCCCGCCCTTTCCACAATTTCAGGCACCTTTTCTTCCCATTCGATAGCCATGATATGAAAACCCCGGACACCCTCAATTTCTTTTAGACGCTCCATAGATTCCACGCAAATATTAATACCCTCTTCAGGCTGTTTCTCCTTTGGCGTATCGGCCATGCGTTTGATGAGTTCATCGGGAACATCCATCCCGGGAACCCTATTCTTCATGTACTTGGCCATGCCGGCAGACTTAAAAGGTGTGACACCGGCAAGAATATGTACTTTTTTATTAAGGCCCCGTTCCCGAGCCAACTTCATCCATTCTTCAAATTTGTCAAGGTTATAAATGCACTGAGTCTGGATGAATTCAACTCCGGCTTCAATCTTCTTGGCCAGACGTGGGACTCGAATCTCAAAGGGGTCGGCAAATGGATTAGCGGCAGCCCCGACAAACATTTTGGGAGGCCGAGCAATATCATCGCCGCCTATAAACTTTCCCTCGTCCCTCATGTATCTGACGATCTGGATTAACTGCATTGAGTCTATATCATGTACATTCTGGCCCTGGGCGCAATCTCCGAAACTCTGATGGTCTCCGGAAAGACACAGTATATTATTTATATCAAATGAAGCTGCTCCCAAAATGTCGCTTTGCAGTGCAATTCTGTTCCTGTCACGGGTAACCATTTGAAGGATCGGTTCCAGCCCCATCAATTTTAACTGAATGCAGGCAGCCAAGCTACACATGCGTGTTACGGATGTCTGATTATCAGTTATGTTGATAGCATCAACAAAATCCTTAATCATGTCGGCTTTTTTGGTAATAACTTCCAGATCGCTCCCGCGTGGAGGTCCGCATTCAGATGTTACGGCAAGGTGACCTGCTGCAAGAATCTTTTCCAGTTTGCTCGGTGTCTTTACTGTCATATCTGTAAATCCTCCCTGACAACTTTTCTGGGACCACCTGCCCTGTCGGTGGACCAGTCCTTTAAAGGAAAAAGTTTTTCATATTCATCTATCCTTCCCAATGCTTTAAGACGATCAATTATCAGCTGCCAGGCGCAGTCAATCTCTTTGTTGATTTCACATTTACCTTTTGTTGAACCGCCACACGGCCCATTGAGAATCCGTTTGGCACATCTGGAGATGGGGCAGATTCCACCAGTGCGTGCCAAAACGCACTGGCCACAAGCCTGGCATCTCTCTGTCCATAAACCCCGCTTTTCAGTAGCTCCAAGAAAACAGGTATTAACTCCCGGGTATATTGGAGTTGAATGGTATTGTTCAGCAGTGAACTGGACACCTACACCACAGGCGAGAGAAACAATGGAATCGTACTGATCAACAACATCTCGGATCTCCTCAAGATACTCGTGATCGCATTGTCGCTCTAAAGTCACTTCATCGATTTTGACTTCTCTTCCCTTATTTAGAAAATACATTCTTAGGGCCGAAGCAAGGATCTCCTCCTCCTTTTTTCCTCCTGCCTCACAGACTGTAACGCACTCATTGCAGCCCAGTATCAGAATCTTGTTATAGTCTTTGATCTCTTCGATGATTTCCTCAATAGGTTTTTTATCGGCTATAATCATAAAATGTGACCCTCTTTCTGTTTTCTGTTTTGATGGTTTTATGATGAATTCGTTTTTTAAGGATTCATCAGCTTTTTTATGCGGCTATTTTTTTCTTGGCCAATTTTATAGGGTTTGGACCTATCTTACGGATTCTTTCGGTCATCTCCACTGCTATCTGAGCGAAAAGTGTGCCTTCTGCTGAAGAGAGGTTATACATCTGTGCCCTTTCTCCTCCGATACCAATGGTATTTAAGATCTTCTGGGCCTCCTCTACACGTTTGCGCGCTCTTAAGTTGCCATTTTTAAAATGACACTCTCCTTCCATACATCCTACTAAATAAATTCCATCGGCTCCCTTTTCAAATGCTCTAAGAATATACATGATGTCTACTTTACCGGTACAGGGAACCCGTATAATTTTTATGTTTGCCGGATATTGTAATCTCATTGAACCTGCCAGGTCCGCTGCGCTGTAACCTCAAGAATTGCAACAAAAGGCTATAATAATCGGCTCGAAATCTTCAGTCATAAACCCTCCAACATCCTGATTTGTAAAAATACCAATCCAAAATCTATAAGACTCCCTTAAGCAAGGCATCCACCTTGCACATTATTTGATTGTCCTCATACCAATTGAGCTGAATAGCTTTGGCCGGACATTCTGACGCACAGACACCACACCCGTGGCACAATGCCTCATCGATTTCACTTACGCCTTCTTTATTGATACGCGGCACTTCATATGGACAGGAGCGAACACAGATAAGACATGATGCACATTTATCTTTATCGACGCAGGCTGTAACAGCTGAGAGAGTTAATGAAGACCTGGAGAGAAAAGTAGTAGCCCTGGAAGCTGCGGCAAGTGCCTGGGAGATCGATTCGGATATAAGTTTTGGCCCGTGTGCGGTTCCGCATACAAAGATCCCTTCCATAGCCATGTCCACAGGTTTTAACTTTACATGAGCCTCCATGAAAAATCCCTCTGTGTTGCGATCCAGTTTGAGAATGGAGGCTATTTCTTCGGTATCTTCAGCAACCACACCGGCACTTAAGACTAAAAGGTCGGCACAGACCCTAAATTTGCGACCCAAAACATGGTCCTGAAATGTTACCACTATTCCTTTATCTGATGATTCCACCGTTGGCTGATCATCCTGATCGTAACTAAAAAAGATAATTCCCAGTTTTCTGGCTTCTCTGTAGTAGTCCTCCAACAGGCCGTACATCCTAATATCTCTGTAAAGGATGTAAACTTCCGCTTCGGGCTTAAGCTTTTTGATATGGATAGCGTTTTTAATGGCACTCTGACAGCAGACCCTGGAGCAGTTGGGATTTGATTCGTTTCGAGAACCGACGCATTGGATCATAACTACCTGAGCCAATTCCTCCGCCCCCTCCTTCTTAAGGTGTTCGGATAGCTCAATCTGTGTTATTACTCGCTTATCCCGGCCGTATAAAAATTCTTCTGGACGGTATTCATTGGCCCCTGTAGCCATTATAGCTACACCATGATCAATCTTCCTTTCATACATGCCCGGTCCAACAATGATCTCTGTTGTGAAATTCCCTTTAAATCCCGAAAAACCTACAATAAGAGATTGGGTCAGAACCTGGATTCTAAAATGAGAATTTACCTTTTGTATCAGGTCATTTAAGTAGGCCTGTACATCCGCTCCTTCAATAGTTGAGATGAGGTTTTTTGCCATCCCTCCCAATTGTTTTTCCTTTTCTATCAAAATAATATCAAAACCCTGGTCTGCCAGGCATAGAGCGGCATTCATTCCGGCTACACCTCCACCAATCACCAAGGCCCGCTGATTTATAGATATCTTTTTTTCTTGGAGTGAATGGAGAGTGGCGCCACGTGCAACAGCCATTTTAACCAGTTCCATTGCCTTTTGGGTAGCTTCCTCCGGCATGTCACTATGGACCCATGAATCCTGATTCCGAATATTGCACATCTCAAAAAGATATCTGTTTAAGCCACAGGCCACTATGTTCTCTATAAATATTTCCTCATGTGTCTTTGGGCTACAGGCGGCCACTATAACACGGTTAATACGTTGCTCCTTTATAACCTCTTTCATCAATTCCTGAGAATCCTGAGAACATGTAAACAGATTTTCTTCTGCATAAACAACGTCTGGCAGAGTTCGGGCAAAATCAACAACGGATGGTACATTTACCACTCCGGCAATATTGGTCCCACACCTGCAGACAAACACACCAATCCGGGGTGGTTCGTGACTGGTATCGATCTCTGTGGGAATGTCTTTCGTCTTTGTTAAAGACCATCGGGATTCGGCCAGGCTGCTTCCTGCTAAACCCGCTGCAGCGCTTGAGTCTATGACGGATGAAGGGATGTCTTTCGGCGACTCAAAGGCGCCGCAGACATAGATACCGGCTCTGGAAGTTTTCATCGGTTCAAAGCTTGTTGTAGATGCAAAATCGTATTTATTAAGCTTAATATCTAATTTATCAGCAAGATCAATCGCTTCTTGCCTTGCTTCAAGACCGACGGAGAGGACCACCATATCGAACTCTTCTTCAATCCTTTTCCCGGTCCCATCAATGTAGCGGATAAGTTGCTTCCCCGTATCATCCATAGGTACAATATTGGAGATTCTTGTCTTTACAAATCGGATACCGGATTTATCCCTTCCTCTGAGATAATATTTTTCGAAATCTTTTCCATGTGTACGGATATCCATATAAAAGATCGCAGCGTCCAAAGGCTCCTTACTATGCTCTTTAGCCATCATGGCCTCTTTTATGGCATAAGTACAACAAACCGACGAGCAATAACCCCTGGCGCCCAGATGTACATCCCTGGATCCTATGCATTGGAGCCACGCGATTTTTTCCGGTTCTTTTTTATCGGACGGTCTCACCAGATGCCCGCCAAATGGACCGGATGCCGCAAGCATCCGTTCAAATTCCAGACTGGTAACTATGTTGGGTGATTTTCCATATCCATAGATGTCATGGCTTCCTGGATCATAAGCTTTACAACCGGTGGACAGAATGATGGAGCCCACTTTAACGGTAAAATCCTTTTGTTCTTCATTAAGTTTTATGGCACTGCTCGGACAAAATTTTTCACAAGCTTTGCATCTGCCATTTTTAAAATAAATGCAATTTGCTTCATCAATTGCGTATTTAAGGGGAACGGCCTGAGCATACTGCACATAGATCGCTTTGCGTTTGGTAAGTTTTTCGTCATATTCATCCACGACTTTTTTCGGACACTTTTCCGAACAAATACCACAGGCGATACATTTTTCAGTATCAACGTATCTGGGATAACGGGTGACATTGACTTGAAAATTTCCCTCTTTCCCGAATACTTCTTTTATTTCCGACAGTGTAAGAAGCTCTATATTCATGTGCCGGCCGACCTCGACCAGTTTGGGTGAGATAATTCACATGGCACAGTCGTTGGTGGGAAAGGTCTTGTCCAATTGAGACATTATTCCACCAATGGAGGCCGATCTTTCAACGAGATAGACATAATAGCCTGAATTGGCTACATCCAGTGCAGCCTGCATTCCGGCAATACCGCCTCCTACAACCATTACCGAGCCAATCTTTTCCTGTGACATTTTTTCTCCTATGATACAAAAGATTGTAAGCGTTCACAGGTTCAGGCCTGCCCGCCGGATGGCAGGCGGGGTTCCCCGTTCAGCGTTATCTTTCACTCAAAAATCCATCAACCTCTGAACCCTGAACCTTTGAACCCGTGAACGGTTACAAAAGATTCTATACCGCTGATGTCTATATCATTCATTTTTATCCCTAAAGCTTCTTGATCAATACCCATTCCTAATCCAAGAAGCTGAGGAAATAGAATGGAAGGAAGATGTCCATCCATACCACGGAGTTCGATTATCATCTTTTGAACAGTGTCGAACTGCAACTGGCACCATGAACAGGCGGTACAGAGAAAGTCTGCTCCGGCCTGCTTTCCATCTGCCAGTTTTTTTTCCGCCAAATCCATGGAAAGTTCGTCATTTACCCCTAGTAGAGGTGCGCCGCAACATTCAAGCTTTAGAGCCCAGTCAACACTTTTTGCGCCTGTGATCTCTACCAGCTGATCGAATAAGACAGGAGTTGCCGGATTATCAAATTGCATAATATCGCTGGGTCGCAAGGCATGACATCCATAATGGGTCGCAATATTAAGATCTTTGAAGACATTGGTTATCATGTCCTTTATTGAATCGAGACCGATATCATTATAAAGAACGGACAAAAAATGTGTTACTTCACTATTTCCCACGTACATTAAACCTTCTTTAGCTAAAATAGCATTGACTTCATTTTGCAGTGAAGCATCTCCTTTAAGAAGATGGTCTGCCTTTTTTAAGCTGCCAAAACAGCACTGGCATAAGGTCATTACATTCAATCCCTGTTTCTCCGCCAGGGCCAGATTTCTAGCTGATAGAAGGACAAATGCTTTAAAATCCGCATTTCTCATGGGATAACCGCAGCAATTAAATTCAGGAATATCTATTATATCGATATTTAAGTTACCCAGCACCGCTCTGGCCGAAAGCTCATATTGCTGTAAGCGAGCCGGGATATTACATCCAATAAACAATGCAAATTTCATTATTTCAGACCTTGTTAAGTTGTTAAGTTGTTGAGTGGTTAAGTTGTTATTTTTATGGCAATATTTTGCATTTGCATGAAAATTGGACGTTCGTTGTTTGGATGATAATAACCTTTTGAAATTTCAATGATTATTTTCCCACTCAACCATTTCCCACTCAACTATTTGACGATATCTGTATTTTAATCCATTATGTAAAAGCCTTATATCAAGAGTTTGAGTGAACCCTTACGTTCTCTTTAATGGCCATGTTTTTCAGTTCATAGAGTATATCTGTAACCTTAACGCTCTGAGGACAGTTTTCCTGGCATTGATAACAGGTGAGACAATCCCACAACATCTTTGATCCAAATGCCATATCCCTTAAACCCAGACCGACGGAACGCATGATTTGGTGTGGAAGCAGTCCAAGTTCTTCCTGCGGTTTTTCATAGTTTTCCACCACCGGGCATACCGTTGTACAATTCTCACAGGAAAAACAGTATGAATAAGTATCTGTCCGGGAAGATAGATCCACCTGATCTCGAAATCTTTTATTTGCAGGTGGTAAAGTTATAATATCTTCGGGTTTGTTCATTAACTCAC
>JAUVVS010000160.1 GCA_030604545.1 Deltaproteobacteria bacterium
GAAATCATCCCTGAATTTGTAAAAGAGGTTAAAAAGCTTGTAGGGGCTTGATTTATCAAGCCCACCTTATGAAGATAAAAAGGAATTGCAGGGGTTTGACTCATCAAACCCACCTTTTAATTATTTGTAGGGGCTTGATTTATCAAGCCCAGCTTATGGAAATAGAAAGGAATCGTAGGGGTTTGATTCATCAACCCTAAATTATAATTTGTGAATCTGACTTTTTGTAACTAATTGAAATCCCGGACCAGCTTGAACGGTCAATGGTTGTTTCCATATTAGGTAGGCTTCTTAAATATTCGATAAATTCTCTTATACCGCGCGTACGTCTGCTCGATACATTATGAGCGGTGAAACAGCCGTCCACTTCAAGTTTTGGCAACAATAATTTTAGATAATTTTTATACCAATTCTTATCTGCATCCACAAAAACAAAATCAAAAGGTCCTTTAAGTTTTGGCACCAGCTCATGAGCATCAGCAAGTCTGGCATCTATGTAATTGCTAAGACCAGCTTCTTTGAAATTCTCTAATGCATTTTTGTAGCGATATTCATTTATTTCTACTGTGATAAGCTTGCCGCCTGTTTTGCTGAGTGCCCAGGCAATCCATATCGCTGAATGGCCAGTAGATGTTCCTATCTCAAGCGCCTTCTTGTAATTATTTTTAATGATAAGATCGAATAGCACCTCTCCATCAGCCCATGAAATGTTCATATCTCTCCATCAGCATCTCATGCTTTCGAGAAAACTCCTTACTTTCTCATCAGTACCTTGAGTCTCTTCAAGCCCGGGGGAATATCCGGGCACAACCAACAGACTTAAGCATAATAATAAAAAAATTAGGGAATTAGAGTTAGATCTGTGTTTCATTTCAACCTCGTAATACTATAAACTTCTGGCATTTTCAAAAAGGTGCCCAATATATGAAATTCAATCTATCATTGTCAGCGACAAAAAGGAAAGCAGCAATCTCTTAAAAGAAATCAATCCACTTTTTCCTATTTTCCATATCTTCTTTTAAAAATAAAATATGCTGGAATTCCCACTGCCACAGTTAAGATTGCAATCGAAGAAGGACCCGGACGTTCAAGAAAACCCAGGGTAAGAATCGAAACACCTGCAATTATATACATGATTGGAATAACGGGATAACCCGGCATTTTATATTCGCTTTTCTTTAAATGCCTTAATTTAAAAACGCCGATTACGGCAAGAATCGGAAAGATTCCAAGGGAAAAGCCCATATAGGTCAATATCTGTTCAAAAGTTCCTGATAATACTATGACAATTGCAATTACACATTGCAGAATTATTGATTTTGATGGGACACGATGGACACCGTGAACCTCTGAGACAAACCTGAAAAAATATCCGTCTTTAGCCATCGAGTAATAAACTCTCGGACCGAGAATGATAAAAGCGCTTAAAGAAGAAAAAAGAGCAAAAGATATAAGGACTGAAAAAAGACTCTCAAAGGATTTACCGAATAAATTCCCTACGGCCAGTCCTCCTATCGAAAGGACTCCGCTCATATTCTCCGGCGAAACGGCATACACATAAAATAGATTCAAGCCAAAATAAAGAAGTATGACTATTCCTGTTCCCAGTATCAAAGAAAACGGCAGGTTTTTCCTCGGGTTTTTTATTTCGGATCCTATGTAGGCTGATGCATTCCATCCGCTGTAGGCAAACATTATCCACATCAAAGAAAGACCTAAGGTCTTCCATCCCCCAAAATCAAAACTGAAGTCATTTCCTTGATAGAAATGATTGAAGCTCCCTTTTCCGAATGAAAACCCTATAAATATAAGAACTGCTATTAGGCCGACTTTTAACAATGTTAGAAAATTCTGCACTTTTGAACCAAACACAATCCCTCTGAGATGAATAAAGGTAAATAGTATGATGGCAAGGATTGAATAAAGCTTTTTAAGAATCGCAGCTTCAAGAGCGCCTTCAAAAATTCCCAGGCTTAGAAGCTGGGGAAAAGCTCTGGTTAAGTATTCAGTAAATCCTATTGCAGAGGCAGCGATAGGAGCAGAAAAACCGACAAAAAAGGAGACCCAACCGCTTAAAAAACCAGACAGAGGATTAAATAGCTTCGAAAGGAATATATATTCTCCCCCTGCATAGGGGATTGCTGCGCCGAGTTCGCTGTAGCATAGAGCACCGCAAAGCGCGATTATTCCCCCTACAATCCACAATAAAATCATTAAAAAAGGATTGCGCAGGTCTGCAATTAAGAGTCCGGATGTTGTAAAGATTCCGGCTCCAATCATGTTTGCTACGACAATGTTGGTTACCGGGAAAAGCCCGAGTCTTCTTACCAGTCCATTTTCCAGATTTTTTTCAGCCATAATAAATTGTCCAAAAGAAACTTCTCTATCCTAAAGTTGGGGCAAACCAAAAGCACTATTTTAGCAAGTTCTTCTTATCATTGCGAGGAGCACTGAGAAGCTGCAATCTAATTATGTTTTTTACGCAGGGGGTTTGATTCATCAAATCCACCTTTTAATTATTTGTAGGGGTTTGATTTATCAAACCCACCTTATTCAGAATTGTAAATACCTTGTTTTGTCAAGATTGAAGGCCTGACTACTTTTGTTGACAGAGTTGAAGACCCTAACTCTTTTATTGGGATTTTGCATTTGACCTCAATTTTTTCTTATGATAATAGTTCGAGACTAAATGAATAGCTTTTTTTCTCATTTGGGATCGCCTCAAATTTGAGGAATATTTGAATTGCCAGCGCAATTGATTGGTTACAGGAAACATTAACATTCCCCTATAATTAGAGGAGAGACCAAAGCATGTATAGATTAATTTTTTTATCAGTCCGGACCTGGTTTGCCATAGTGATGGTTTTGATAATTACTTTTAACGCTAGTGTGGCAAATCCGGGAACCGTATATGACTTCAAGAGAGTCAAATGTGAGTCAAATCTAGGCGTTGACGTCAATGAAAAGACTGAGGTTACAAACCATAATATTTCAATCGAACTTTTTCCAGCGGATCATACATTCAGAGCTAAGGATGAAATGCTACTAAAAAACCAAGGAGAATTCATCTCTCTTAATTTAAACAAGGGTTTTAAGATAAAGTCGGCTAAACTGGACGGCAAAGAAGCAAAGTTTCAGTTTGACAGGGCAGCCTATAAGAACAAGTTAAAAAAGCTTGACGACGATAATGTTGCATCAAATTTCAGCAGAGCAGGGGTAGTAAAGATTGATACAAAAAGGACCGGAGAACATGTCCTCATTTTAGATTACGAGGGCTTGCTCTATGAGGCGCCCTTTGCCTCGCAGTTCTCTCGTGAATATATTGCAAGCCAAACCTCAGGTATAATCAGTGAGCAGGGGGTGTTTCTGTCTCCTGAGTCATTCTGGTATCCCAGGGGCGATGAGGGGATGAGCCGCTTTGAGGTCCATACAACTACACCTCTTGGATATGAAACTGTAACTCAAGGAACAAGACAGAGCCATGAAATAAAAGGAGATAAATTGATTGTTAAATGGAAGAATAATCAGCTTTCAGATTCCCTCTATCTTCAAGCAGGCCCGTATGAGATTCAAGAGGATGGGATAGAAGGCATAAAAATTTACACTTACTTTTTCCCTGGCGCCAGCAAACTTGCATCTCTCTACCTTAATAAGTCGAAACAGTACATCGCAATGTACAACAAACTTCTCGGGAAATATCCTTATGGTAAATTCGCGGTTATCGAAAACTTTTTTGAAACCGGCTATGGGATGCCTTCCTGGACGCTTCTTGGAAGAACAGTTGTCCGCCTGCCATTTATTCCCGACACATCCCTGCCGCATGAAATCTGTCACAACTGGTGGGGTAACGGCGTTTTTGTAGACTATTCTAATGGAAACTGGTGTGAAGGTCTGACCGTTTATTGTGCCGATTACCTGCTTAAGAAAAAAACAACGCCTGGCGGTGACATTGACTACCGTAGACAAATCAATCGCGATTATGCAAGTTATGTTAGAAAGAATAACGACTTCCCGCTCACCGAATTCCGTTCCCGCCATAATCCTGCCACCCGGGCAGTTGGATACGGAAAAACCATGATGATCTTTCACCAATTGCAGCGTATGGTGGGCGAGGATAAATTTTTTAAAACTTTACGACGGTTGATGGCAGAGTACAAATTCAAAAAAGCGACGTGGAAGGATATTCTTGGCATTTTCGAAGATGAATGTGGAGAAAAACTTGATAATTTCTATGAGCTTTGGGTTAAGCGTACTGGTGCACCGGTGTTGAGGCTTAAAAATGTGAGAGCAGTCCCGGAAAAAGACAAAGCCTTTGCGGTTTCTTTTGAAATTATTCAGGAAGGTGAGCCGTATGATCTTGATGTTCCGGTTTTGATCAGAACCGAAGGGGAGGAGATACGCAAATCCTTAAAGGTGAATGATTCGAGGAAAGAATTTAAAATCCTACTTGACTCAAAACCTGTCTGGCTCGAAATAGATCCCGATCACCACCTTTTCCGCAGGCTTTACCCAGAGGAGATCCCGCCCTCCATTGCCAAGGTTTTTGGTTCAGAAAAACAGCTTATCGTGCTGCCAGCCGGAGCGGATGCTGAAAGGCTTAAACAGTACAGAGCCACAGCACAAATGATTAACAAGACCAAAACGGGGGTGATTAAAACAGATGCGGAAGTAAAAACTGAAGAATTAGGCGCAAGTTCGATCATTCTTTTCGGCCCTGCATCTGAGGGGCTTTTGCTTGTAGATTTTTTAAGCGGCGTTCTGCGTGATGCCCCATGGAAGGCGGATCTGGCTAGCAAGGATGATGCTGGGAGTGTTGTGGTTTATGATCACCCCACGAATGATGAATACGGCGTTATGGTAATTGGAGGGAACAGTAAGAATGATGTGCTCTCGATAGTCCGTAAGCTGCCTCACTATGGAAAATACAGTTATCTACTTTTTCACGGTGAGACCAATGTTGTCAAAGGGATTTGGGAAGTTAAGTCGAGCCCTTTAATATATGTTTTCGAATAAAAAACGGAGAAAATCGTTGCACGCTAAAAAAGGAAATTACCATAAATTTTACGGGTCATCGGTAAGTCTTTTGCTTCTCAGTTTCGAGTATGCCAATTATTTTTAGCAAATAGTGATTTATTTTTTAATCTAATGTTGTATAATTAATGCATATAATTTAAATGTACAGATAAATGTTTGGGGAAACCATTTTCTGAATTTTGATATAATAAATATTATGAGTGAATCAGGCCACAGCCTTGAAAAGATTGCCGAAACAGCCTTTCATTTAAGACAGGTACGTAAAGCGGACCTGCAATTTGGGGACTTAGTGCTCATTACTACCCGGAATTCAATCTATTCTGTATGCGTTCTTGATAACGACATCTATCTGGTTTCCGGGGGCTGGTTTGACCGGAAGGGGCTGTCGCCAGTAAAGGCTTCCATCGCTGGGTGTACATGGGGTGGGAGCATTATTAAGGTAGATACTCTTGCAGCTTGTGGACTGCATATTGAATTTGGCAATCGCGTTGTCACTACTACTATTAAAAAAGTGTCTGTATTGCGCGGTCCAGGGAAGAATTAAAAGACCTGTCAACTAGTTGAATGCTTTATAATGAATTTCGAAATTAAATCCAGTAGCTTTTCGAAGTGTTCTTCTCTAGAATATTTGTGATCTCCGCCTTCAATAATTTCAAGCCGGCAATTCTCGATCAGACTTGC
>JAUVVS010000097.1 GCA_030604545.1 Deltaproteobacteria bacterium
GCTACCCCGTAGTTTTGCCTGAGCTTTGAAAAGACCGCTTTTAACCCTGCATCTTTATCGATATGGTCCAGCTTGACTGTTTCCCTCAACGCTCTGATCCGCCTGTAGATATAAGGATTTCTTAAGGCCTTGCCTATGATAGCAGACGGGTATTTTTTTAGATATGTAAAAACCCCCAGGTATTCCCACGGTCCCAGATGGGACAGGGCAACAATTACCCCATTACCTCTGGCAAAAGCGCCGTCAAAATGCTCGGCCCCTTTAAAGAATATGTGTTTCGCTGATACATTTACAAACTTGGGCAGTCTGAAAAATTCCATAAAAGAAGTCATTAAATTACGGAAGGATTCTAAGGCAATTTTTGTTTTTTCAGAATCTGATTTGGAATTACCGAACGCGATGGTAAGATTATTGAGGGCGACTCTTCTCCTCTCTGGCAATATCAAAAACATGATTTCCCCGATCCTTCTGGTTATCCAGGTAGAAACCTTGATGGGGAAGAAATTAATCAATGCCATTGTTGTGTGCAGAAGTATGTATTCGACGAAGTACCAGGCCGGGAATGAATTCGTAAATTTTCGCCTTAATAATTTAGGCCAATTCGTATGCATGCGGAGGCGTTACTGCATCTTTTGTTTTTTGCACTTCTTCAGGAACCCTTTCATCTTCTCTTTTTGCCCTTTTGTCAAAATGCCCTTTAATGCAGTATAAGCTCCTATCGAAGATTTGGTTTTTTCCTTCTTAAGGTCGTATTTTTTATCGATTAATTTGTTTACAGCGCTTGTGTTTATCGGATCTTCCCACATCGCGGCTTTTATATCGAGGGCGAGTATCTTGATTTCGGCATCTTTTCTGATTAAATCCTTTGTGGTCTTCATTTTCAATTCTTTGATTTTAGCCACCTGTGCGTCCGAAAGGCCAAGTTCTTCTTTCTTCGCGAGTATTAAATGCGCCTTGAAGGAGAACTTTTTTTCAAGATCCCACTGGTGCCCTTTTTGCCCTTTTGTTTTACCATGGTCAAGTGCATAAACCTCAAGCGGCATAACACTAAGGGTTAACACAGAGACTAAAAGCGCGATAAGCATCAATTTTCTTTTCATAATTTACCTCCTTTTTCTGTATATATAAATATACCTTACTTATCGAATAAAAACAAGTTATATAATATACCTTTTGTGTATCCTAACTCGGCAAAGCTAACCAAGTTAGAAAATCATTTAGGCGGTTCGAGCTTTGTCCGGTATGACCCCCCCCGGGCTGGTCTTTGTTATGTCATTTCATTGACTTTATTTAATTTAATCAGTAACTTTTTGCCTCTGCTTTTCATAGCCGGACTGCCAGTTTTAATTAATTTTTTAAGCGAGTTAATTACTCTAGATCGCAAAACAATATCTTTTTCAGCTAAGTCAGAAAGTGCCTGCATTGAGAATGTTTTAACAATTTTGCTTTTGTCTTCAAGGTAATCAAAGAGAATTCTTACTACTTCACCTTTTTCTTTGGGGGTAATTCTAAGGCGAGGGAAAATTTGGGCTAGGTGCCAACGAACCTCTTGTTGCTCAATCTTCGCTATTTGGCAAATTAATCTTTTCTTGAATGGATGAAGATATTCCGGGTGCTTTGAGGTAATCTTTTCAATAGCATCAGCAGAGCGCATCTTTATAACGGGATCATTATTAGATAAGCCATTGAAAACATCCTTAAATAATGAAGGATTATTCAATACCTCCCTCACGACACTATTTACATTTCCAATAGAACGAAGATCGCCACCAGCCAATTTCGTTAAAATATTCTTCATAGTTAGGTAAGTTTCTGTAATGTCTGCGATTTTCCGTTTTCAAAATCGCAGACGTTTGAAAAACTAGCATGTAGGTTTTGTATTGTTTGCAATTTTTATTCACCCTATTCCTATATCCGATTTTGCCGATGGTTCGGGGAATTTGCCTTCGAGGGCTCCTTTTACCATCAGCTTAACATCTTTGGTGAAATCCTGGTTCAATATCCATTCTAGATATGAGGGTTCTTTTTGTGCGATCTCCTTTATGCTATGTCTTCGTGCAAACTTTCCGAATACCGGGTAAAGCTCTCCGTTCCACCAACGGAATTTCCTCTCTTTGTCGAAATATTCCGTGGAGCGGGTATAGTCAAGTTCTTTTAGGGATTCTATTCCTTCCTTTTCCGTACCATATCTTCTAACCTGATCATCAAGTATTTCGATGGTCGCCTCCACATCGCCCATCGCCGAATGAGCCTTAACAAGATCCTTATTGCAGTAAAACTGGTAAGCAGCTACTAGCGTTCTTTTCTCGTGTATGTGATATATTTTCTGTGCGTCATAAACCACTCTGTCGCCGCGCTCAAATTTTAAGCCAGCCTCTACCATTTCTCTTTCGAGGATAGGTAGGTCAAAACGCTCTATGCCAAAGCCTGCCAGATCGTATTTGTCTATGAAAAATAATATTTCCGCAGCTATACTTTTAAATGGTGGGGCATTTTTGACATCTTCGTTTGTGATTCCTGTAACCTTGCTGACACTCGAAGGAATCGGCATGCCGGGATTCACGCGCTTTACGTAATCTTTCTTTGAACCGTCAGGGAGACACTTAATCATTCCGATTTCTACTATTTTGTCTTTCTCTATCCATGTACCTGTTGTCTCAAGGTCAAACACTACTAATGGTTTAGATATTTTCATGGTTTTCTTTTAAATATGAACACATCCCTGCCTGCCGGCAGGCCTTTTATAGATAACGTTCAGATATGTATTTAATATAACTTTCATGCTTGTTACTGTATTCAGAGGACAATCTAATAATGAGCTCTTGGTAGCTCAAAGCATGAAAACGAATGCCGTCTCTCCTGGTAATCTTTGTGAATTCGTCTATTTCATCCTTGTGCCTTGCTCCCTCATGGCCCAAACAATCGTACCAGAGATAAAGAAGACGGAATTTATTCTTGCCAAACTTTTTCGTCAATCCCAGGATATGTTTAACTAGTTGCGCCGGGTGGAGGTAATTAAACTTGCGATCTTCTGGACTTATTGATTTTGCAAAAGTGCGTAGGTGTGACACTTTATCCCATGCTTCATCCAATTTGATATATTTTTGTTTAAGCCCTGAGTGCTTATGCGAAGAATACGCTTCTGAGAATTTACATTCGATTGCAAATACTCTAAACTTTGTTTCCAACGAATTCTCTATGACAACATCGATGTTTGGACTGTACCTGAATTTCTTACTTATAGGGTATTTCTGTTCAAACTTAATATTCCAGGACCTGTTGTTATTTTTGTTACAGAAACCACACGCGGCTGCAATCTTTGGAATTTGTTCTGTTTTTAACCAATATTGGAAGATATTTACTCCTAATGCTGATGAAGAATGGAGCGCACTCATCTTTGAAGGATTTCCTGTTAATTCCCCTCCATCGCCACTTTCGAAGTCTCTCCTCACAGATGGTTTTAAAGGTTCGAATAAATTATTCTCCAGTCTTGGTGTATAGGCTGGTCGACCTCGTTTGCCTTTGCTACCAACAAGCTTTATTTTGTTATTGTGTGCCCAAAGAATTTGTTTTGAAAGAATATATTCAAATGCATTCATATATTTTTATCATACACATCCCTGCCTGCCGACAGGTTATTTTTTCAGCCGGAGGCTGATCCGCCGAAGCTGAACGCGAAAGCAATTCAGCGAAGGCAGAGAAAATGGGGTGTGGGGTTCAAATTAAAAGTTAAGACTCGACTCATTTTTGTTTTAATTCTTCCAATTCTTAAGAATTGCCGGGGCAATAAAAAATATCCAAATCAATGCCAGCGGAATAGTGATTATTCCGCCCATCAAAACTGCAATTACAATAAAGTTGAGTATGGCGAACCCCCAAGACATTTCTTCAAAATCTCTATTATTGTAACCGTATGCCATTAAATATTTCCTTTTCGTTATCATCAATTTTAACTGATAATATTATGCCTCAAATTTTCTTGTTTCTGCTTACCCTTGTTTTTTTGACATTAGGATCTTTTTCTAATTCCTTGTATTTTTTCGTCTCACATCCAACAAGTGCGAGTTTTCCATCTTCATTTACATGAATACCCCAACCATATTTTTTGGGAAGGGGATTTCGACGAATGGTATATTTTTTTAATTTCAATTCTCCTGGCTTTTTCCCTCTGCGAATTAAGTTAACTTGTTCATGGAAATTCTTCTCATCGTATTTATATGGGTGCTTCGACAATTCTTCGTATTGAATGACATGTACAGGAATTTTTTGAACTATTCCTCTGTCAACAGGGCAATCTTCCGCAATTTGTATCAACCTTTGTTTCATAATGCACCTCCTTAATCTACCTTACTCTTTAAATACCTTTTCTTCTTAGAGACCTCAATCACACATATACAGAGACATTGTCCGAACACACCGGACAGTGTCTTCGATTCACACAGGAGACAGTGTCCTGTCATCTAGCTTTTGACGGCGTATCAACCAATCCAAGCCACATTCTACGGAGTCCTGAAGCTCATTTCTTAGTTCCATATCTAATTGCCCTCTTTTTAAACGACTTTAACCCGCCTTCCATCAGGTTAATAAGGTGCTCCTTCTGATCCTTCTCATCAATGGAAAAACCCGAGTTAATACCGGCAAATTTTTTACCTTTTGTGCTTAATAAAACGTAATTTTCCGGGTCCGAATTTACGACTAAAATTGGATTGCCCGTAAATAATATAATTTGCCGTAAATCTTTATACTTCTTGATGATAGGAACGAGAAAATGTGCAATATCCTCGTTATCAAAATTACTTTCAGGCGCGTCAATTATTAACGGCCCGAAACTACCGCTTATAACTATCATAGAAATTATGGCAATTCTTCTCAAACTATTACGCAACTTGAAAAAATCCATCATCTTCGCTTTTCCGGTACGCCAGTTAACATTTACGCGCAGCTTGTATCTCTTGTTATCTCCTTCCGCATAAAGAAGCCGTTCTTCTTTTATTTCAAGAAAATTCGGAATAGAAAACATCCTGTTAAAATTAGCGACATTCCGCCTTGTGGGCTTTCCGAAATGTTTTATTAAAAATGCGTTTAAATCATTCTTGGAGGAAATCAATTTCTCGATTTTACCCGAATGATAAAATTTGGGTTCTATCATCAATTCCTTCATCCGGCTCGCATTGATTCTGGCTACCGTTCCTTTATCCTTGTTTATTGAATATAAATCTACAAAATCGCTCTTATTATCATTGCAAAAAGCGTAATGATGCGGTCTTGAATCAATTACCTTTTCAACGAACAGTTTAACGTCCCCTTTGATTTTTGTGGAATCGGGCCTTACGGCCTTCTGCATCAATTGGAAAATGGACGATTTGCCCGACTCCTTCTCTCCGGCAACGCAGTTGAGGTGACGGTTAAACCTTATGAAACGCCTGCCGAAATATTTATTTTTTATCTCCACGCCGTATATGTAGAGGCCTTTTGTCACTTTTTTGTTAAGTTCAGATATTCTGGCCCTTGAGGCAGGAATCCACACCGCGATTTTTAACCCGGCGAAAGAGGGGACCGTCATCTTTAAAAAAGTAAACCTTTTGCCTATCGATTTTAAATCGTGTGCATCCGAACCCTGAAGATATGCAATTGGGGCAATTTCCCTCTTGACCCTTAACGATTTAATCCAGTTCTTTATTGTCATTTTGAGCTTTTTATTCTGCCTGCTAAACTTTGAGGGATTCACGATCTCAACGGCCGATAACTTCTGGTTACAAAACACGTTTTTCATCGCACCGCTGTTAAGTTTGTAAAGTTTCAATAAGGCCTGATCGCTTCCGTCTATGTGCGCGACTATGGGTATCCCGCCTTTTCGCTGGATTAAATCCACGGCATCTATTACGCTTCTTTTACCGACCTTAGGATTTTTTCCCCACTCCTCAATGGCAAAACCCATTTCCTCCAAAAGGTCGCATATTATAAAATGAATCGCCCGCCGGGGTTCATGTGGCGGAAAAACCGCCAGAATATGAATCCCTGTGCAGCTTATCTCCACGCCCGGCAGTATGGTTACAACCTTTTTGCCTGTTTGTGCATTTATCTTCTCGGCCTCGTCATCAATTATTTCGTACCATGTAGGCGCCTTTAAATCCATTATGCCGGCTTTGGAACCTGCATCGAGCCACAATGTCCCTATGGCGTTATGGTCAGTTATGGCAACTAAGGAAAGTTTCTCTTCGACAAATCTCTTGACTATCTTCGCGGCAACTTCTCTTGCATTAGCCAATATTTTTTCCTGAATCTTTTTAACCTTGTCGCGATGTTTTTTGAAATCGCGATCATGGGTAGGATACTTAGCTTTGTAGGGATTGAAATTATAGCGGTTTTTTCCTCTTGCGTCTTCGGATGCCGGTGTATGAAAATGCAAGTCCACTTTATAGAATCTGGCCCCGAAATTAACCTTCCTTATTTTTTTAAAACTAGAAACTATATTTTTTTGAGTTCTCATCCAGACCCCCCTTCTAAAAACTTAAGAGCAGCGGATAATATATATCATTGTGCTTACAGAAGCTTCACGTCTTTGGTTTGCTGCGATGAGCCTATTGCGTAAAGCGTCCTATCCCGCAAAAAATCCAAAAAAAGTCAAAACAGCGCCAAAGATAAGCGCACCAATTGAATGAACTATCAGCAGGTTTTCATTTTTCTGGTAAGCTTGCATGAACTTGGGCACCGTATTCGGAAAGACAATTATCCATATACCTTTGATGAGCGCAATCCAACCTATGATTGTAATCATCACAGTCCAGTTGGCCACCCACACATTATGAATTAACACTATAACAATGCCGATAATAAGTGCAAACATCCCGCTGAAAAAAACCAGCGCAGTGTTCTTGCAATAGTCTTCCATGAACTTCTGATAGAATTGCCGGTTAAACATCATGCCTGCCGCTGCAACCAAATAAAATATGCCAAAAATCCTGGCGATAAATACAGATGTTTCCATATCTCGCTCCTTTTTTATAAGTATATACGTAAAACCGCAAAAATGCAAAACCCCCTGCAACGTGAGAATTGCCCTTAATTGTTAGACCGTCTCTTCAAGGCATATTCTGTAAATTTTATAATATCATTCATCATTTTTACCGCCAGGGCAGGGTATGCGCCTATCGCGGTTTCTCCGGAAAGCATCAAATAGCCGGAGCCATCAAGGATAGCATTTGCAATGTCGCTTACTTCAGCGCGTGTCGGCCTCTTATGCTCGGTCATGCTTTCGAGCATTTGAGTAGCGGTAATCA
>JAUVVS010000065.1 GCA_030604545.1 Deltaproteobacteria bacterium
AGTCTTCTTCTTGACACAAAAGCATAAGAAGGGTAACATTTATTCCAAATTAGTCAAGTTAGTTTTTATCCATAAATACGGCAACGTCAATTAGAAGGCCGTTTAAATCAACAATCATCAATCGAAAATTGCGTATCAAAAAGGGGGTAACATGACTGAAATCGTTGATATAAAGGCAAGGGAAATTTTAGATTCAAGAGGAAACCCTACGGTTGAGGTGGACGTCATTGTCGCCTGTGGCGCTGTTGGGCGTGCTGCAGTTCCCTCCGGGGCTTCTACAGGGAAACGTGAAGCTCTGGAGCTTCGTAATAAAAGATCAAAACGGTTTGGAGGAAAGGGTGTTACCAAGGCTGTTGAAAATGTAAAAAATATTATTGCTCCTTCTATATTAGGCATGGATGCTGCAGATCAGGTAAGAATTGACAAATTTATGATTGAACTTGACGGCACACCCAACAAGGCAAAGCTAGGAGCAAATGCTATTCTTGGCGTATCAATGGCTGCTGCAAGGGCTGCATCCTTTGCTTATGCATTGCCTCTTTATCGATACCTGGGGGGTATAAATGCCAGATATCTTCCTGTTCCAATGATGAACATTATTAACGGTGGAGTACATGCTGCCAACAATCTTGATATCCAGGAGTTTATGATCATACCAGTTAGCGCAAAGACCATTGCCCAGGCTGTTCAGATGGGAGCAGAAACTTTTCATAGCTTGAAAAAAATACTTAAAAAGAAAGGACTTAGCACTGCCGTAGGTGATGAGGGCGGCTTTGCACCGGATCTTGAATCTAATGAAAAGGCAATACAATTCATCATAAGCGCAATTGAATCCGCCGGATACAGACCCGGCAAAGACATTGGGATAGCCATAGATTCTGCTGCAAGCGAGTTTTATAAAAATGGGAAATATCTCTTGAAGTCTGAAAATAAGAAGATTACCTCCGAGGAAATGATCGATTACTATGAAAGCTTAATCGATAAATATCCTATATTTTCTATAGAAGACGGTCTTGCCGAGCAGGATTGGGTCGGCTGGGAATTAATGACCGATCGGGTAGGCAGATCCGTTCAGATCGTGGGTGATGATATCTTTGTGACAAATCCCAGGATATTAGGAAAAGGTATTGAAGAAGGAATAGCAAATTCAATCCTTATTAAACTTAATCAAATTGGAACTGTTACTGAAACCCTTGATACCATAGAGATGGCAAAACAGGCAGGCTACACTACTGTGATATCACATAGATCTGGTGAAACGGAAGATACTTTTATTGCAGATCTTGTGGTTGGGATAAACGGAGGCCAAATTAAAACAGGCTCAATGTCGCGTACTGACCGAGTTGCCAAGTATAACCAGCTTCTTAGGATTGAAGAGGAACTAGGGGCAGGGGCCAGGTTCTCTGATGAAATATTTATTTCTGGATAAATAAGAATAAATGAGAATAAATAAAAGAAAACTTCCAACCATGAAAAAAGCGTGTGTTATTTTACTAGGCTTTATTGGATTTGCATGTTTTTACGAATCTGTAGATGCCTACGTGCTTCAAGGGCCGCATATACTTGAATTAATGACAACAAAACTTGGAGTGCCTGAAAAGCTTTTAGTTTCGCAGAGGCTGGTAATCTATGATAATAGCTTCCAAAACGGCTCGGTTGAGTTAGACGAAACTTTAAGGTATCATTTTCCAGAAAAATTCCGTTCGGATATTCAGTCTGAAAATGCTCAAAGGATTCATGTTTTATCAAAAGGTATGGCATTGACTGTAATAGACGGCAAGGTTTCTGCCGAAGCTGAAATCGGTTTTGACTGGTTTAAGGATATTCTTCTTTACCGTTCACGGGAATTGCTTCAAGAAAGGCTTTCCTTGCTTGGAGTGGATGTGTCGGTTTCAAGTCTGGGACGATTTAAAGATAAAATAGCATTTGTTGTGGGTGTTGAATATCCGGATGAATCGGCTCCCCAGGTTTGGATAGATAAAGATACGTTTAGACCGGTTCGGTGGCTGATAGAGTGCAAGAGGCCTGAACTTGAAAAAGATTCTTTGGAAGTCCGGTACCTCGATTGGCAGAAAATAAACAGGATCTGGTATCCTATGCTTATTGAATTTTATCAGAATAATTCTTTAGTGCGCGAAATTTATGTTGTAAACATCGAGGTTAACCCTATATTTTCTGGTAATTTATTTGATATTAATCGCCTCAAGTCAATATATCCGCCTATTGCCAGTGTTATGACAGATCAACAAAAAACAAATGATCTAAACGATGTCCAAAAGACCATCGAAGATTTTATAAAAATTTTTAAA
Organism: Deltaproteobacteria bacterium; assembly: GCA_030604545.1. Classification (GTDB taxonomy): domain Bacteria; phylum Desulfobacterota; class Desulfobacteria; order Desulfobacterales; family JAUVVS01; genus JAUVVS01. Next base: position 2,310 of record JAUVVS010000065.1, read on the forward strand.
TAAGGGTAATAGTTCAGCCACAAAGACACCAAGACACAAAGATTATAATAAAATTTTTTGTAACACTTTAGCCCTTTGAAACCAGTTTATACAAATAAGCTTGAAAGGTGATTAAATTTTCAACCGTGTAATTGTCTGAGGGTATTAGTGAGTGTTAAGAAAGAACAGGGATATGCATCGGTGTGTTTCAAAGACTGATTAGCTTTAATAGCTTAGTCCTTCGATTCACAAATACGATAACGTATTTATTCACTCAGGACTTAGTGTTGAGTGAGCAATTACAATAATACGTCTTAATAAAATACGTCACTATATTTGCGAATCGAAGCACTTAGCTGTTTTATTTAAAAGACATGCACTGTTCTTTCTTTACACTCACTTATGCGCGAGTTTTACACGGTTAAAATTTAATTATCTTTCAAGCGGCCTTGTTTTCAGAAGGCTAAATTATTGCAAAAAATTAAGTTGATTGGTTACAAGAAGCAGCCCCACAAGTATCAGCAGGATTCCTGCTGCCATATTTAAATATTTTGTACCCAGAGAGGCCTTTTTTGTGAATACAAGAAGAAAATTTATAAAAACAGACATTATGAAAAAAGGTACGGCAAGTCCTATGGAATAAATGCCAAGAAGCACAACACCCTGCCATACAGTTTCTTGACTGCCGGCGACAATAAGGATAGATCCTAGCAAGGGCCCGATACAAGGGCTCCAGCCGACCCCAAATGCCATACCAATAATAAATATTCCAAATAAGTGCAAAGGCTTTTTTTTAAATTGGATCTTCTTTTCAAAATCAAGAGGACGGATGCGGATCACACCACTTAAATGGAAACCAAGAATAATAATTAGAGAGCCACCGATTATCCTTATAAAATCTCTGTATTTATATGTAATGCCTCCGAGATAAGAGGCTGAAGCACCCATAAGAATGAAAACAAATGAAAACCCGGCAACATACGATATGGTTGAAAAAAGAACTTTTTTTCTGATTTCTGCATTAAGGTTGTCGGTAAGTTCTTTTAGAGAAAAACCGGTTATAAAGGTAAAGTATGCAGGTATAAGCGGCAGTATACAGGGAGAAAAAAAGGAGAGAAGTCCTGCCAAAAAGGCTACAGGATATGTTACGGTTTGAGTAAACATAATAGGGGTTTTAAAGTTAGCTAACCCTGACAAGCCGGAAGAGTTAATCGTTATTTGTTATTAGTTATTAGTTTAAGGTCGGTTATTGAAGATCGATTTTTTATCATTCCATTAACGAATAACAAATAACTTAGAGCGCATAGTTCTCATGCGAAAAATTTTTACCCCAAAAAGCATAAATTTCAGAACTAAGCGCCTAAAGTGAGTTCACCCTCCGGCAATCATAGGAATCAGAAATATTTCTGAATTATCAGGAATCATGGTTTTTTTAAAATCAGGTCTTGATATGTATTTGTCATTTATTTTTACCACGGCATAGTGTTGAGGATCGTCTAAATCCTTGAGTAGATCTGCAACCGTCATTCCCTCGCGCCATTGTATACTTTTCTCCTTGATTTTGATCATTATTGGATCCCGTTTTCCTTTAGTACCTCTAAGACTTCAGGAAAGTCAATGTTAAGTCGCTTTACGGTATTAATTGTTGGAATACCGTCATTTGTCCATCCTCTGCGCTTATATACCGCATCCTTTAACTTCTCATATTGTTCCTCTCGAAATTTACGCAAAAGCTTCAATTTTTCATCTGTGCCTTTGCCTGCGATGTCTATTTTATGTTTTTCAGCAAGTTGCTTGTCATACCGATCCTGCCGTGATTCATATTCAACAACCGTCACCGGTCCAACGGCGCGGTAGGGGATAGTGTCATGTTCACGACGACCAAAGCCCATTTTCAGGTTGAAGATGCGTTGGAAATTATAAACGGTTTCACTCATATGTATAAGGTCATCGGGCGCCTTCTGTTTACCTGTAACTGCACTGAAATAGTCTGTATACCACTGAACGTGTTTCATGACTTTTGCAGGTTCCGGCGTATCTTTATTGTCTTCGGGAACGATATCGTTCCACGGAAGTTTACACAGGCCGCACAGACCGAACCAAGTTCGTAGCATGGGGAACCAGTGAAGAGCCTCTGCCTTTTGTTCAAAAGTCGGCATGAAATTATGCACCATATCAAGGAAGATCAGCCATGCCTCATCATGCTGGGGACCTTTGAGCGCCAGACCGTATCCACCCTGCTGAGCAAGCGATTCTTTTGTCATGTATTCGGAAAACTCAAGTCCCTTTGACTCCATGCCGATATCACGCAATATATCAGCATCTGCACCATAGTCTCTTGCAAAGATCGTTTTCATTTTACGAATACCCTGGCCCACAATTGTTCCAAAGCCCTCTCCACCGGCCATTTGATGTAATAATTCCAGTGCATTCATCCGGTTGCCAAAAGAAAGGTCCATGCCTTCGGTATTAGACTCATTAATCAAACCCCTCTCAAAACATTCCATTACAAAGGCAATCGATGTTCCCACCGAAATCGTATCGAGACCATAGGCATCACAATAAAAATTTATCTCAACAACTGTAAACGGATCAAAGATGCCTATATTTGAACCACAACCGGCAATTGTTTCATATTCCGGTCCGTCAACAAAAACTTTCTTTCCCTTGTAAGGACCTGTAAGCGGTACAAAATCTTTAACACCATGTGCGCAGGCAACGGTGCACCCCATCCAGCATCCGTCATAGCCTTTGTCAAATATGCGTCTGTAAACCTCGGCACCCACATTGGCTGCTTCCGGATGCCGGCCGTACTGGAAATTTTTTGTGGGTAACAGATCATAGTCATTCATAATGGTAACGAGGTGTGTCGTACCTATCCGTGACATTTCATTTTGCTTTGGATCGAGTTCTACAATTTCGCGTGAGTATTTTTTCCCAACATCTTTTATCAAATCAACATCTGCTGGATTATTTGAGCTTAAAGTAACATCATCCCATCGGGCCACAATTGCTTTAATGCCTTTATCAGCAAAAACACTACCTATTCCGCCGCGTCCTGCCTGTTTATACCTCACTCGTTTACGTTTTGAATCATACCAGGTAAAGTTAAGGCATCCAATCAAGGTATGTTTTGCTCCTGGCCCTGTGGAAACTACAGAAATGTTGCGGGGTTTTCCCTTACCAAATTGCTCTGTTAAAATCGCTGAAAGGTCATATGATTCCTCTGATAATTCAACGGCCTCAAAAATTTGGATCTTCTGATCAATACCATCGATAAAAATAAGTACATCTTTTGATGATTTTCCTTTTATTTCTAACGCGTCAAATCCCGAAAATTTCAAATAGGGACCAAAATACCCTCCTACGTTAGAATCCATAACAGACTCTGTTGTGGGGGAGATTGTGGCTACAATACTTTTCCCGGAACCAGGGAATGTCGGCGTACCCCCCATGGGCCCTGATGCAATACATATTGCATTTTCAGGATCATTCCATTTTGTAGTCTTTTTGACAGCATTCCAGAGCAGCCAGAGATCAAACCCTTTGCCGCCAACAAAGGTTGATTTAATTTCTTCAGTAACTTGTTTAAAAGAAATATCTAGATCAGAAATGTCTATACAAAGAAACTGGTTGGCATATCCTTTCTTTATGGTGGGTCTTTTATAGCTAATGGTTTTTAATTCTCTTAAATTTTCATATTCAGCCATAATATCAATCCTTTTGGTTAGAGAAGTTTTTAATCATCATTTTTCCCAATTCTTTAGATCGCGCTGTAGCGGCTTCCACGGCATCGATTAGGGTAGTTCGGAGTCCCCCTTTTTCTAATGTATGAATACCGGCGATAGCTGTTCCACCGGGAGAGGTGACTTTGTCCTTTAAACTCCCTGGATGTTCTTTTGTTTCCATTAATAATTTCGCGGCTCCTAAAACTGTTTGGATAGCAAGAAATTGAGAATCCCGTCTTGAGAGGCCCATCTTTACACCTGCATCGGCAAGAGCATCAACAATTATAAAGATATAGGCCGGGCCGCTACCGCTTAATCCCGTGATAGCATCCATGAGAATATTCTCTTCAATGAAAATACTTTTTCCCACGGAATCGAAAATGGCCATTGCCAGATCGATATCGTCCTTGAGGGCGTTTTTACCAGCCGCAATGGCAGCAGCGCCCTCCTTAACGAATGTACAAATATTAGGCATGACCCGAATGAGGCGTAAATCCTTTCCAAGGCACGACTCGATTGCAGCCAGGGGAACGCCGGCAGCAATCGAGATAATGAGTTTCGACATGTCAAGGCCTGAAGCTGTTTCTCTCAGCACCGAAGCCATGATCTGTGGTTTAACCGAATAGATTACGATTTCCGATGCCTTGATCGCCTCTAGGTTGTTTGTTGTCGTTAGAACACCGTATTTTTTATTAACTGTTTCAAGTTTATTCTCCCGAACATCAGAGCAGATGATATTCTCGGGACTGGATGATCCAGAACTAATAAGTCCGCTAACGAGAGCTTCTCCCATATTTCCTGTTCCTATTATACTTATCTTCTTATCATTCAACATTATCTCTATTCTCCTTTTATAAAATACTAAATTATATCGAATCGATAGCTTATAAAAACAGATTCGTTTAGCTGTGATAAATACGCGCCACTTTAAAGTTTAGTTTTTATGGAGTCAAGAGAAAAGATATCGTCACGGAAATTCTACCTAGTGTCCATTTAAAAATCCTTCTCCATTATTATATTATTGGCGGCGATATATCACGATATGAAAAGAAACGATTTTGTCTGAAATATCTTGACTTATCCTAACGAATTAATTAAATCAAAACATAATGTTGTTTAATTCGTAATAAGTCATTGTACGGACGACTCATTAAGAATTCATCAATGTCCTTTACTTTGAAATTAATTAAGGATGAGAGTTTTCCATTTCTATGTTTATAATCGGCTATTTTTTAAAGGCTGTCGCTAATGTTGCTGACATTGTTCTGGTCATCTTCATGTGGGTCGTAATTGCGCGGGCTGTTTTGTCATGGGTGAATCCTGATCCTTATAATCCCATAGTCCGCTTTATTCATAATATTACAGAACCGATTCTATATCCCATACGCACAAGAATGCCTATTAGCTTCGGTGGTATCGATTTTTCTCCAATTATGGTTCTTCTTGGAATTGTTTTTCTGAGAGCATTTGTTGTAAATAGTCTTATGAGATTATCTGAAAGCTTGCTATAATATATGAAAGAGACCTTTGAAAGACAGGTGAAAATCATGAAAACCACACCCCTTGATATCCGGCAAAAGCAGTTTAAAAAGAGATTCAGAGGCTTTGACAGGAAGGAGGTTGATGTATTCCTTGAACAGATGTCTGATGTATTTGAAGCCTTGCAGAATAAAAATGAGGAATTGGTTGAAGAAATTCGCAGACTCAATATAGAGGGCCATGGATACAGAGAGCGTGAAGAAACTTTTAAACGTGCAATGCTTAATTCCCAAAAAGTCCTGGAACAAATGAAGGAAAATGCTCAAAAATCAGCAGAAGTTATTATTGCTGATGCAGAAGTTAAAGCGGAAAAAATCCTTAATAGAGCACACAACAGGCTGTCCCAGTTGCATGAAGATATAGCAGAGCTAAAGCGACAACGCATGCAGATTGAAGTTCAGATCAGTTCAATAATTGAAGCTCATACAAAACTTCTTGAAATAGGAAAAGAGGGTATGAGGGCAATGGATGAAGAAGATTCCAAAATAAAATTATTAAACCAATCTAAATAAGGGTTTTTAACCAAAACACATATCGTAATATTTTAGCTGTTTGAAAACAAGGTCGCTTCAAAGGTAATTAAATTTTAACAACCTGAGACCTTTGAAAAATGTTCAATTTTGTTCAAGTTCAAGGAAGGCGAAAATTTTAACCACAGGAATACATTGAGTATTTTGAGGATAGCGCTAAAGCTTCACTTCGTGCAAAATGTTGAGCCTGACACAGAAATTGGGCAAA
>JAUVVS010000036.1 GCA_030604545.1 Deltaproteobacteria bacterium
GACCTGTCTGCTCTACAAGAAACAGTTTTAGAAGAGAATGGCAAAACATTTATCATACGGAGCGAATGCCAGGGCGTTTGCAGTAAAATATTTCAATCGGTCGGTGTGGCAATCCCGTCAACGATAAGAGAAATTTAAAATGAAAGATGAAAATGTAGTGCCAAGAAAAAAATCACATGGCCTAAGTATATGTTTTTATTGAACTATATTTTTTCAACTGTAAAACTTGAGTTAGACTTATGGCTCAGGCGGCACGGTCTTTAATTTTCAGAAAGTATTTCATATCGAAAGCCTGTTTATTTTTAAGCATATAGTACACAGCCCGTCCAATTTTATGTGAAATGATAGCCAGTGCCCGTGCTTTGCCGTGTTTATTTTTTAGTTTAAGGTGAAAATCTTTTATTTCTTGTTTCTCACGGATCAGCAGAAGTGTGGCTTCGGAGAAAGCCCATTTGAGATAAGCATTACCAATTTTACGATTACCGGAACCTGTTACTTTTCCGGCGGATGTCTTTTGAGGTTTGATCAGTCTTGAATATGAGGTAAAGTTTTGTACGCGCTCAAAGCGTTTGATGTCATGGATCTCATACAGTAACACCATGGCAAGAATTTTGCCAACGCCAGGAATAGTATGCAAAAGGTAAAGATTATTGGGATCATGTTCTTTGGCATGTCTGGTTAAATAGAGTTCGACGTCATTAAGTAGTATGTCATACTGTTTGATTAAGGTCAGATTCAGTTCAATACTTTTACGAACGCTAACATCTTCAAACTGTTCGCTAATGCCGGCCCGGTTTCTTTTTCTGGAGATGCACTTATTAAATTCAGGTAAATTATATTGGCTGCGTGTGTTCTGGATGTGAGAGAGCAGTTCGGAACGTTTGTACATAAAATGCATACGACGACGAAGCAGATCCCTGGTAGATCGCATCTCAGCCGGATAGACATAGGCCATGGGGATCATGCCACCACGTAGCAATACAGCAATTTTGCGAGAATCAATTTTATCGTTTTTTGTTTTGGCACCGTGAATGGCTTTCATGTATAGAGCGTGACCTAATATGAAGGGTATATTTTCTTCCTGACAGAGATCGGCGATCCAGTACCAGGTAAAAATACATTCCACGGTTATTGCGATATCGGGCAGGAATGGTTCAATGATTCGCAGCAAGGCTTGTGGTGAGGTTGAAATGTTTTTGTGTACGAGAATCTTTCCTGCTTGATCTAAGATACAGATATACATATTTTTGGTATGCAGGTCGATTCCGCAGTAATACGGATGTTGTCCGGTATAAAATCGCATCTTGTCCTCCTATGGTAAATTTGTGGGTTCACCTAAAGATGATGATGTAACTTTTAAAGGACAAGAATAATATCAATCGGTTGCAGCGGACGGCGTGTTAGCGCCGTTCCTGAACCGAAGTGTTAACAAACTACTTTACAAGGAGACGAATTAGGGACGCACCCCATTTTATGAAAACGAAACGGTATCAATAATAGGGGCCGTCTCTATTATATCACAGGTTTTATGGGCCGGAAGAGGCATACTTTGACAAGAGCTTCGTGCTGCCGGATGTAGAAAAAATTAACTAGTGTTGTGCCTACTGTATAAGGCGAATTATTGGTTTAACATTTTTAAAAAAAGGAGAACAAAAATGAAGAAAAAGGCAAGAATGTTGATCGTCGCCGCGTTTGCGGCTCTTGTAATTCTTCCCCAGCACTCTTTTGCTGCGGAAGAAACAAAACTCTTTTACCGTGGAGACTTTGATAATGATAAGGTCGAAGCCCCAAACGGAGCAATTGTTAATAAAGCTTACCGGGACTTCATTCTCGAAGGTTCTTTTGGTGAAGCCAAGCCTATTAAAGTAAGAGACGGTGTTCACACCATTTGTGGTTATAGCATTTCTAACTATACCATTATCGAAGGAAAAACCGGCCTTATTGCATTTGATACCGGAAATAATATCGGTATGGGTAAAGCCACTTTAGCGATAATTCGTGAAATCACTGACAAGCCTATTCAGGCGATCATATATTCACATCATCATTACACAGGTGGTGCAAAGGTTTATGTTGAAGAAGGCGGCGGCAAGGACGTAAAGGTCTTTGGCCACCCGGATTTAGACAAGAACCTGCAGTCCTCAACCGGGGCATTGGGGCCAATGCAATTTCGCCGCCTAGGTATTCAACTGGGATTCTATCTTCCTCATAAAGGTCCTGATGCTGTTTTTGGTCCGGCTGAACCAACTTTTGATGATCCTGCTCTAAATGCAACGGGTCATGTACCGGTAAACCATCCTGTCAAAGATGGTGAGGAAGTTGTCATTGATGGTGTAAAAGCTGTTTTTTATCACACTGTTTCAGATACACGAGACGGCCTGATAGTACACTTTCCTGATCTTGATTTGGTGCTGCATAATGCAGCGGTAACACCTTTATCTTTTCCGCTGTATACATTGCGCGGAGATTTTTACAGAACACCTGTTGAGTTAATTGCCGGTGTTGACAAGCTGCGAGAAATTAATGCCACTTATACTGTTGGCTGTCACGGTTACCCTATAACGACACGAGAAGAAGGTTATGAAATTGCGACAGCACATCGTGATGCCTATGCATTTATTTATAATCAATCTGTTCGAGCCATTAACAAGGGAATGACGCCTGATCAGATGGCCAACACCATTCGCTTGCCGAAGCATCTGGACCAGCATGAATGGTTATACCCCGGCTATATAGATAATGAATATAGTCTACGTGGCCAGTATCGTGGAATTGTTGGCTGGTATGCTGAAGATGCGGCAGATCTACACCCTCCAGCGCCTGAGGAGATCAGCTCGGTTATTGTCGAAGGTTTCGGTGGTACACAAAAGATGGTTTCAAGGGCAAAGCAGGCCTTTGACGAAAAGAAATACAACTTAACTGCCAAATTGCTTTCTTATATTCTTTTCGTAGAACCTGAAAATAAAGCCGCTCGACAATTGAAAGCCGACGCACTCCGTGCAATGGCTCAAACAACCCGTTCAGGTATTCAAACACGTAATTTCCTGTTGACACATGCCTTACACCTGGAAGGAAAACTGGATTGGACAAAGCCACCGAAAATTAGTATTGTTGGGGCGCCTACTGTAGAAAATGTGCTCAAAACACCGCCTGGCACTTATCTGAAACTACTTGAAACACAGATAGACCCGTCTAAAAGCAAGACGCTGGAAAGCGTTATTAAAATCTCCTTCACTGACTCGAAAAAATCCTGGGCGCTGCATGTGCGTAAAGGTGTAGCTGAGGTTACAGATGTATTACCTGAAAAAGTTGATGCTACATTACAAATGCAACGTAAAGTATGGGCAGAAATTTCAATTGGAAATAATACAGTTGCGAAAGCTATTGATGATGGGGACATCAATGTAAAAGGAAGCAAGAAGATCGTTAAATCAGTATTTGAAGTATTTAACTAACTCCCTTTAACTCCAAACTACCGGATGTAGATAAGGATGAACTGAACCGGTTGCTTGCGGAGATGCGAGTCGTTGGTTTATCATCATACGACAAATCAGTAAAAGTGAACGATGATGGCAGTATTGATGTGTACTTCGGTGAAAAGGCACCTGCCGGTCTGGAGTCCAACTGGATACCGACAGTAGGCGAGGACTTCTTCTTGCTCTTCCGGCTTTATGGGCCGGAAGAAGCGTACTTTAACAAGAGTTTCAAACTGCCGGATGTAGAAAAAATTAACTAGTGTTGTGCCTACTGTATAAGGCGAATTATTAGTTTAACGTTTTTAAAACAGGAGAAAAAAATGAAGAAAAAGACAAGAATGTTGACCGTCGCCGCGTTTGCAATGATGGTAATGGCGATTACCCGGCCCGCAGTGGCACAAGAAACTCCAAAGCCAAAATACTCCGCCGATGTACCGGAATTCCTGCTCACTCCGGACAAGGTGGAAACCGAATTCCTCGGTGACCTCGAATTTTTCGATGGTATGCCCAGCGAATCTACTGTCAAGAAAGCCTACGACTTTCTCGATTTGTCGCGCGGAGTAGAGACGTTTCTTAACGGAATGCCGGCAGCGTCCCTGTATGCGATGCTTGAGGGACTCAAAGATGCTGGTTTAGAACCGGGCGACGTAGGGATAACCGAAAAGTTGTTGGACGCCCGTTCCCTGTTTTTGACGGCCCAAACTACGACACCCTATATCACTGGAGAGCTTGATTTGAAGGATGGCCCGGTTGTAATAGATATCCGCGTACCTGTCCTGGGGGCGGTTGACGACGCCTTCTTCCGTTTCGTTAGCGATATTGGTTTGACTGGTCCGGACCAAGGCAAAGGAGGTAAATATTTGTTTGTTGGACCAGATTACGAGGGTGATATACCCGAAGGCTACTTTGTCGTCAAGTCTGCTACCTACCGGAACTGGCTGTTCCTGCGCATCTTTATAAGAGACGGCGACCTGAAGGCAGCCATCAAAGAATTTAAAGGTGGATTTCACTGCTATCCGCTGGCGCAAGCACAGGATCCACCGCAGCAAAAATTCCTTGACCTTTCCGGCAAACAGTTCAACACGATTCATGCGAACGATGGCCATTACTATGAAGAGCTTAACGCGGTGGTTCAATATGAGCCTGCAGACGCATTTAATCCGGAGCTTGTGGGGCTTTTCGCCTCCATTGGCATCAAGAAAGGAAAACCCTTCGCGCCGGATACACACATGAAGAAACTTCTGGACGAGGCCGCTGCAATCGGTAACGCCTCTGCACGAGCCATAGCTTTCAGACCGCGCAGTAAAGCTGTCTATTTCTACCCGGATCGTCAATGGTACACATCCTTTATGGGTGGACATGACTTCATGAACAGCGGTGAGTTGGTTCTCGATGACTGCATCATGTTTCACTATGGCGCTACCGGCATCACCCCTGCCATGGCCATGCCAAAAGTAGGAACGGGATCAGCTTATGCGTTTACTCCCCATGACTCGGAGGGGCTATATCTGGATGGCGGCAATACGTACAAGGTGACTCTGCCCACGCCAATTCCGGTCAATAACTTCTGGTCCTTTATGGTTTATTCGGGACAGCACCGTTCCATGCTGGAAACCGACCAGAAGTCAGCGGGCCTCGACAGCAACAATCCAGCGGTTAAAACTAACGATGATGGCTCATATACTGTTTGGTTCGGACCAAAAGCGCCAAAAGGTCACGAAGGCAATTGGATTCAAACTATGCCCGGTAAAAGCTACTGCGTCATACTACGACTTTATGGCCCACTGGAACCCTGGTTTGATAAGACCTGGAAGCCAGGCGATTTTGAATTAGTTCAATAGGTAATAATCTTTTCATGAGTCTTGAAGGAATGGGATAGTTAGTAAATTACTTACAAGAGTAATAGAACAAAAAAAGGAGAATCTTAATTATGATGAAAAAAACATATTACCGATTACAACTATTTACAATGATAGTGCTGTCAGTTGTATTATGGAGTTGTACCCAGCAAACAGCAGAAAATCAGCAGCCTGTCACTTCCTTATCAAAAGAAATAAAGGAAATTAGTCCGGGAATTTTAGAGGGGTATTTGTCAAAAAATGATATTCCTAATAGTTTAAAATTAGTACCTCCGCCACCGAAAGAAGGCTCAGCGGCTTTCCAATTGGATCAGGAAAGAGCAGCTAAATATGTGTCTTTGGAAGATGAAGATAGAAAAGACCAGGCTGCTAAAGATGCCGTATTGTCTTTCCCAGAAGCTGCTGAGGCTTTTAATATAGTTTTAGATGTTAAGATATCGGAAGAAACTACACCGCATCTGTATATGATACTTCGAAGAACCTTAGCCGATGCCGGGTTATCAACTTATGGTGCAAAAAACCATTATCAGCGCGCACGGCCATTTATGGTTAACAACACACCTATATGTACACCTAAAGATGAAGCGCTGCTAAGAAAAGACGGCTCCTATCCCTCGGGACACACAGCCATTGGTTGGGCCTGGGCGCTTATACTGGCCGAGGTATTTCCTGAAAACGCAGATATGATTTTTGAAAGAGGAAAACAATTTGGTATTAGCCGTAATGCATGCAATGTGCATTGGCACAGCGATGTAGTTTACGGAAGAATGATGGGGGCAGCGGCAGTAGCCCTGCTGCATTCCAATGCTGATTTCCTGATTGATTTAGAGGCAGCTAAAGAAGAAGTTAAAGCACTAATTCATTAATCACTAAAAATAGGAGGAAAAATGAGTTTGAATGGACAAAAAAACATCAGAAAATTTATTGCCATCTCATTCATTGGGATTTTGGCTTTTGCTTGTCAACCAACATCAGAGTCTAAACAAGAAGTTCAAAACCAGAAAACTGACTGGGAATACCAGATGGCCTACCAACGAGGAATCGAAGCGATGAACTGGGCCAACCCTGCAGTAAGTATGATTAGTATGCGCAAGGGTAATTTTAGTTTGGGTGGTAGTTATAATTCGGTTTTCTGGATATCCAAACCCCCAACAGCTTTAGCCGAAGCAATAACCCCTAATAATCAGACGCCGTATGCAACGGTTCATATAAGCACAAAATCTGGTCCGGTTGTTCTTGAGATACCGCCAGCTTCGAAACGAACAGCTATTTTTGGCAGCGCCATCGATGTATGGCAGGTTCCGGTTGCGGATATTGGCCCGGCCGGCCTTGATCAGGGAAAAGGCGGTAAATATCTTTTCTTACCACCTGGTTATAATGGCAAAGTTCCCGAAGGTTATTTCGTAGTTCCCATGGTTCTATATGATGCTTTTATTGCCATGCGCCTGATTCCATTGGATGGAGCAAGCTATAGCAAAGCGGCCGGCTACGCGATGAAAATCAATGCCTATCCGCTGAGCCAGGCTGCTACTCCTCCAGAGGGTAATTATATTGACATGGCAGACAAGCTTATTCCAACATTGCCGGTCTATGACCTGAGTTTCTTTGAAAATATCGCCGAGCTCATGAATAACGAGCCACTACTCGAGCGCGACAAGGTAATGGGCGGAATGCTTGCTTCTATTGGCATTGAAAAGGGCAAGCCTTTTGCGCCTGAAGGCAAGGTAAAACAAGCCTTGGAGAAAGCGGCGAAAGATGGCTTTGCCTACTTGGAATACACATTTGAAACACCGGGCTATTCCCACGAACTCTATTGGCCCGATCACCAGTGGCTGAGTATTAAACAACCCTCAAAAGAGGGGTTTGTTTATGATGAAGGTGAATACCTGCTGTTAGATGAAAGAGGCAGCCTGTTCCACTGGGTAACCTTTATACCTAGACATTTGGGCAAGGCAACGGCCTACGTGCTTGGCATGCGTGATGCCGATGGCGAACTGTTATCCGGAAAACAAAACTACAAGCTCAATGTACCCGCCAACGTACCGGCAAGGAATTTCTGGTCCGTCATTGCCTATGGCAAAACCACCAAGTCATTCATCTATAATGATGAAAATATAGTAGGTATATCGTCATACGACAAATCATCATTAAAAGTGAATGAAGATGGCAGTATTGATATCTACTTTGGTAAAAAAGCGCCTGAGGGGCAAGAATCAAACTGGATACCTACAGCCGGTAAAGATTTTTTCCTGTTGTTCCGTTTTTATGGACCGGAGGACGCCTATTTTGATAAGAGTTTTGTTTTACCGGATGTGGAGAGGATACAATAATTACGTGTGCCAATCACACGATATAGCTTTCTGGGCAGTCCGTTTCAACTTGGCCTGGTTGCAGAAATCGGACTGGAATACCATTTTCAGGGAATTCCCCTGGCTATCGGCGGAGACTGGCGGCCGTTTTTAAGGATTATTGATAATACAGACCTTGACTGGGGTGGTTTCGGATTTAATGTGCGATTAGTCTTATAAATAATTGGAAATCATTAAATAACATTATAATAGGAATAAATAAATTATTATGAAAAAGCTAAAATTTACAATTGCACGACGTCTAATCATCTTCACAGTGGCCCGCCTGCATGCCGACCCTGCGTTCTTCGCTGATTTGGAAGCGGCTAAGGCCGAGATTGCGGCGCTTCGAACCCGGAAATAATCATTATGTTTATGGAACAGAAAAAAGATTACTGATTATGTCCTTAACTCAGTTATCCGGAAGGGATTGCTTCGCTAAAGCTCGCAATGACAGGAGCTATGTGTCATTACGAGGAGTGAAGAATGAACGACGAAGCAATCTTATGTTATTAATGGATTTAAACGATATTTTGCTGAGCTAAAGACATAATCAAAAAGATTATTTGACCAGGAATTATTGTTCCGGAAGGACATTCATTTGAAGTTGCAGGTCAATTTTAAAGTATGAGGCTGATCATTAAAACCGATAACCCTTATTAAGGAGGAAAAGTTATGAATAAGTATTTTGCTTTTTGTCTGATTAGTATTTTTTTATTGTCGAGTGTCGGTATGGTATCCGCTCAGAAATCAAAGGAAGAACTTTCCAAGGAGGCCGCCAACCCCCTGGCAAACCTGATGAGTTTCCCCTTCCAGAATAACCTGAATATGAATTATGGCGAATACAACCGTAATTTAAATGTATTAAACATTCAGCCGGTAATTCCTCTTGCCGGTGGTAAACTAATCACCCGGACTATTTTTCCAATTGTATGGATACCCGACTTTTCTTCGGAAAGCGGCATGCATTCCAGCGGCCTGGCCGATATTGTACTTACTGCATTTTATGTTCCGGAAAGTAAAGGAACAATGTGGGGATTTGGACCGGTAGTTGAATTACCAACCGGTGGAGAAAAGCGAGGAACTCAAAAATGGGGTGCGGGTCCATCCTTTGTGGTATTGGCCCAACCTGGCGACTGGACTTTTGGAGCCTTAATAAACAATGTCTGGTCGTTTGCCGGTAACTCAGATCGTGATAATGTAAATCACATGCTTTTGAATATATTTATCGTACGTCAATTAGGTGATGGTTGGTATGTAAACAGTGCTCCTATTATTACAGCCGACTGGACAGCCGATTCTGAAGACAGGTGGATAGTTCCTTTGGGTGCTGGAGGAGGGAAACTGATAATGATTGGAGGAAAGCTCCCTTTAAACCTGCAAACTCAGTTGTATTACAATGTGGTGCGACCGGACTTTGGCCCCGAATGGCAATGGCGGGTACAGGCCCAAATTTTGTTGCCGACCAGCATCTTTAAAGGCAGAGAATAAATGAAAAGGAAAATTTGGTCGTGTCATCCCGATAAAATCAGGGATTTTTCAAGGTTAATTAATTATACAATAGTTTTGTTTTAAACGCAGAGAACGCTGAGTTAGCAGAGATTATTTATATAAACTATATGAAATGTCTATTTAATTATGGCGTACAAATTAATCTCAAAAAGAAAAAAATCTTTAAAAGACTACTGATTTTCCTAAATTGAAAGAATACCGCCATTATTAATTAGATTTGTTTTCACATTACACTATTTGATTTTTTTAATCGTACATCTCCTCTGCGTTCTTTGCGCTCTCTGCGTTTAATTTTATCATGTAAAGTCTAATTTTCTATACATAGAAAATCCCTGATAAAATCGGGATATGAAAAAATGAGTTTTTTATGAAGTGCAGACATTTTTTTGTCTCCATCTTTTATGCGGGTATCGGTAATTTTTATACTTTTACTGAGTGTTTTTAAATATTATAAAAACATTAGTCTTATTTTAAATTTGAGGAGAATAGGAATGAGTAATGATATCATCAATCACAATAACTTATACAGGTTGCCCTGGACATTACCGGATAATGGCATCTCCTGGCTTGAACCTACCGCGGAGTGTAATCTGGCTTGTGATGGCTGCTATCGGGAAAATGAAAAAAATTCACACAAAAGTTTTGAGGACGTTTTACATGAATTAGATGTTTTTCAGAAACTGCGTAAATCGGATTGTATCTCCATTGCCGGTGGGGATCCACTGTTATACCCGCAAATTGTTGATCTGGTTGCAGAAATCAAGCGCCGCGATCTAAAACCGATAATCAATACCAACGGCCA
>JAUVVS010000256.1 GCA_030604545.1 Deltaproteobacteria bacterium
AGTTTCTCTATGAATATTTCAAAGATGAGCTCAGCCAGACAGATGAGGTATTCATTAAATATCTGCCGCAGGAGTTTAAAAAACTTGAATATCAGGAGCAGGCGGTCTTAAATGCCAAAAAAATACTTCTGGAATACGGTGGTGTTTTTATCTCCGATGTTGTGGGACTGGGGAAAACATACATTTCAGCTATGCTGGCAGGTCAACTGGATGGCAGAACACTTGTTATTGCTCCGCCGGTGCTTTTAGAAAAATCCAATCCCGGTTCCTGGGTCAATGTTTTTTCAGACTTCAGAGTTCCGGCAGTTTTTGAATCACTCGGCAAACTGGACGACCTGCTGGACAGAGGAACAGACAAATACACGAATATTATCATCGATGAGGCGCACCGTTTTCGAACCGAAACAACCATCACCTACGAGAAGCTGGCGGAAATATGCCGTGGAAAAAGAGTTATCCTGGTAACTGCAACGCCCTACAATAACACCCCTAAAGACATACTAAGCCTGCTCAAACTGTTTCAGAAAGCCAAAAAAAGTACCATTCCCAATGTCCCCGACTTGGAGTCATTTTTCTCAAAACTCGAAAAGAGAATAAAAAATCTGGACAGGAAAAAAGACTATACCAAATACATAAATACGGTAAAAGCAAACGCACGGGAAATACGCGATAAAATTCTTAAATATTTAATGGTGCGCCGCACGCGAACAGAAATTGAGAAATATTTCAGTAAAGACATACACGAGCAAGGGCTCAAATTTCCGGAAGTTAAAAAACCGGAGCCGCTATTCTACGAACTCAATGACGAAGAAGACGTTATTTTTAATAAAACCATCGATCTGATTGCCAATAAATTTAAATACGCACGCTACATGCCCATGCTTTATTTTGAAGGCAAAATCGATCAGCTTGAAGAGCAGTCCCAGAAAAACATGGGCAGGTTTATGAAAATACTGCTCGTCAAACGACTGGAAAGCAGTTTCTTTGCCTTTAGAAATTCAGTGGATAGATTCTTGCACTCATATGAAATGTTCATAAAAGAGTTGGATAACGGCAGTGTTTACGTAAGTAAAAAGCATATCAGTAAGATATTCGAACTGCTGGAAAACGACGATGATGAGGAGGTCCAGCGATTAATAGATGAAGGCAAGGCGGAAAAATATAAGAGCAAAGATTTCAGAAAAGAACTCAAAAAAGACCTGGAGCATGATAGAGCTATCTTGATGGAAGTCAAAAAACTTTGGCAGAACGTTAAACGTGACCCGAAACTTCTGAAATTTAACAATGAGCTATCAAAAAATGATGTCTTGAGAAAGAATCATCTTATTATTTTTACAGAATCCAAGGAAACTGCCAATTATCTTTTTAAAAATATTGATGAAGAATATCCCGGTAAAGTTCTTTTATTTTCCGGCGATTCAGGCGAATCTATCCGTGATAAAGTGCTTGAAAACTTTGACGCTCGAGCCCGCCATCCTAAAGAAGATTATCGCATACTAGTCTCTACCGAAGTCCTATCGGAAGGCGTCAACCTGCATCGCGCCAATGTGGTGATCAATTATGACATCCCCTGGAACCCGACTCGAATGATGCAGAGAGTGGGCCGTATTAACCGTGTTGACACACCCTTTGACGTCATCCATACCTTCAATTTTTTTCCAACCACGCAATCCAATGACCAGATAAAACTGAAAGAAGCGGCAGAAGCGAAAATCAATGCCTTTTTGACCCTTCTTGGCGGCGATGCTGAGCTTTTAACCGAAGGCGAGCCAATCGGCGCTCCCACGAGCTGTTTAACCGGTTGATTTCAAAGAAAACGCTGGAAGGGGATGATGATACGGAGGAAAGCGAACTGAAATATCTGCAGGTTATCCGGGATATCCGCGAAAAGGACGCCGACCTTTTTGAAATAATCAAACATTTGCCCAAAAAAGCACGGACAGGTAAAGTAATTCAGGCTTCCAGCCTGTCTACTGGAGCGCTCATCACCTACTTCCGTCGAGGAAAACTGCAAAAGTTTTTCATGGCGAAGGTTAAGAAAACCGCAGAAGAACTGGATTTTATGACAGCGGCAAAACTGCTTGAAAGTGGCCCGGATGAAAAAAGGAAAAAGCTCCCAGGCGAGATGTATGACCTTTTAGACAGCAACAAGGAAGCCTTTATTATCGCCACAACCGAAGAAATGGCTGAACCTCAAAAAAGAAGAGGACGCGACAGCGCCGCCAATATTCTGCGCATTCTAAAGGCAACCATGAAAAACACGCAGAAATTTACTGAGGACCAAGAGCTTTACCTCAAAAAAGTATTCATCCAGCTTGAAGAAGGCGGCCTACCCAAACAAACAGCAAAAAATACATTAAAAGCCCTGGATGCGCTTAAAGATGAGCTGGTAAATCCTTTCAAGGTGCTGGCAGTGCTCCAGAACCATATACCCCAAAGATTGCTGGAAAGCCATTATGCCGAACAGAACCCCGCGGTATTCGGAAAACGTGAAGTGATACTCTCATTATATCTGGCAGGAGAATAGTTTTGACGAATAAAGAATCTCAAACAGTTGAATATAAGCAAACCTGGCGAAATGACTGCCTTAAAGCCGTTTCCGCGTTTGCAAATAGTGATGGTGGAGTGTTGATTATAGGGTTGGACGACAGGGGAAAACCTTCGGGTTTAAAAAATGTAAAAAAACTGCTTGAGGATATACCAAATACGATCAGGAATAAACTTGGAATCATTCCCTCTGTTGAACTGGATAAGAAAGATATAATCAAGGTCACAGTGGCACCATGTTCTGTTCCCATTTCTTACAATGGCAAATATTATCTCAGAAGCGGCAGCACTGTGCAGGAATTACAAGGAAAAGATCTTGCAGAATTCCTTATGAAGAAATCAGGCAGCACATGGGGTGACATTGTTGAAGAGAGAGCAGATCTTAATGAGATAGATAATGATTTCATAGAAAAATCGAAAACCAGTCATTTATCCATACCAAGGAACACACTCCTTGCTGAAATATTCTATTATGCCGGATTTATTGAATCATGGGGGCATGGGACTATAAAGATTGTGGATAATTGTATAAAACAAGGATTGCCGGAACCGGATTTTACGGAAGAAAATGGTGTTATGACGGTCGTTTTTTATAAAGATAAATGGAATGAAGAAAACCTCAGGAAACTTGGCTTAAATGAAAGACAGATTAAAGCGGTGACGTATGTAAGGGGAAAAGGGGGAATTACCAACAGAAAATATCAGAATATAAACACTGTCTCTAATAAAACTGCTTATTTGGAATTATCAAATCTTGTTAAAAAAAATATTTGTAAAGTTTTGGGCAAAGGCAAATCCGTATCTTATACACTGAAAGTAACGGAAAGGTAACGAAAGGGTAATGAAAGTAATGCAATAGTAATGAATAGTAAATTAGTCGGGATAAATGGCGGTTATTTGGCGAATATCTTAAGGACATAACGGACACGTTTCAGACATTTATTAGACATTGTCATTAATATGAAATAGGCAACAAAGGGGCAATGATGAGTCAAATGGGTCAAAAAAGATGCTGAAAGCTATATTTAAGGAATAGTATATGGATAAACAACAGGCGCAACAAATTATCAGGGATACCTTTGAAAGCTCTTTTGATAAAAACGGTTTTGCCGGATTTGTTAAAAACCTTCTTAACGGAATTGATGACGCGCCCTTTACTTACCAGGGGAAGTATATCCCCGATGCCTATAAACAATACATCAAGACACTGGAACGTATCGGTAAATTCAGCGACGGGGAAAACAGTATTGATA